>NZ_MCWZ01000286.1 GCF_002877365.1 Vibrio sp. 10N.261.55.A7 | reverse complement strand
GGCGTAGAGTTCACCATTAATGTGTCTTCTTGACGCTTAGCTGTTTCAATTAGGTGGGCAATGGCTTTACCGCCACCGCCACCAGAAAGGTTCTGGAATGATACGTTTTCAACAATGTCAGATTTCACTAGAACATCACCCGTACCACGAGCCGTCATATCCCAACCACCGCCGGCACCGCCAGGAATGATGAAGTGGATTTTCTCCATATCGGCAGCGAAAGCACCGAATGAAAATGATGCTGCAATGACAGATGCGGCGAGTGTTGGTTTTAATACCTTAAACATGTTTCACGTTCCTTATGGTAGGTGCACGAATCAATATAGATGCGTGCTTATCGTTATGTTCTTCTGCATAGCGAGTAGGGAATCACTATGTAGATGCGATTAAGGTTACGTGTATGTTAATTTTTTGTCTTTAATGTGTGGATAAAAAGAATATTGGTCATTTCGATGGTTTTGTTCATAAAGTTCACTGGACTTTTGGATGTCATGAGAAACGCCTAGAAGCGTATCGAGATTAGTCGATCCAAAGATTGACGAGAGAGCCGTTGTGACAAAGAGCATGAGCGGAGGTAGGAAAAGTTGTGAAGTGCTGAGAAAAAGTGCCAACGCTGAATCGATGGTTTAAAGGTATGAGCTTAGAAGCATGGGGTTAGAGGTATTAGCTAAGAGGTACGGTCTTAAAACCCTTGTTCTAGAAGTATTTGATAGCGACTAGGTAGCAACAGAGAAGACTGAGCAGATGGTTTGAGCAGCGAAGATAATGTCGCCGCCACTGAGAGCCAATCTGTTTTAGGCGTCACATACTTTGGGTTGTGTGGCTTGGTTTTTGGAGTGAAGCCAGGGCTATTAAAATGAAAGGGTAGTGAGTCTAATTGTGCGCCTACAGGGGCGATAGAAGAAAAATCGATGAGTTGAATGTTGGAATATTGATCAATCAGTATGTTGTCTGGCTTTATATCGCCATGAACATAACCACACCGATGTAGCTCGTTTATCGCTGATTCTAATGGATTTAGCCAAAAAGTTGTGAGGCAATCCATAACATACTCTGGTTTATCAGCGCTTTCACAGGCATCTGACTCACTGGCATAGAGTGAAGAGAGAGATAGTGAAGAGAGAGTTTGACCGTCGAAGTAAGGTGTAATTAGCCAATCGATTTGTCGAGCAGAACCGTAATCGATGACAACTGGCCAATACGCCGATTGATGTAGGTGTAAAAACTCAGCGCTTTGTTTCAATCCATAACGCCCAGGCAGACTGGATGCGAACTTGATGATGACTTGACCGTGTGTTGGATGAGAGGCCTTGTAAACATGCGGCCTCAGCGTTTGGTGAAATAGATAACCTGATTCAACTAACCAAGTAGTGGCTTTAGCGTATTTTTCGTGGACGGTGCAGCTTTCGTCTGATGAAGCAATAGAACAACCAAGCATGTTCACTGTCCATTTCTTTATTCGTTAAATGCCACTTGGCAGATTAAAACCAGCAAAAAAGCCTGGTACGAATGGGTTAATCTGTCCTTGAGTACGAATGGCTATGGTGACTTTACTGTCTCCGTAATCAAACTGAACCTGAGTCTTTTGCGCGGTAGCTGATTTTACTCTAGGTTCAATCAACCTAAACCAATTCCAATTGCCTGAAAACGCTTCCTGTGCAACGGATTGATTCTGAGCATTCAATGCTACGTCAATTTTGTCTTCAAGTTGTTCCTCTCCAGCCCAAGTCAATTGGCTCCAGAATGTCGGTCCATGACGATATGTGAACAGATTTTTTTGATTGGTGATCGAAAACTCTGTCAGATCCGGCGTCATCTCTACGGCTTTCATTTGAAATTGGACTGATACTCGAGTGGGATCAGACAAGAATAACGCTTGCTGTATATCTTTCGCTTTGCTGATCATTTGCCACAGATCTGGGTCGAGAGCGAGGCCTGAATTTGGCAGTAACCCAGGTAGAAAGGGGCTTGAATCCTCTGAAATGGTGAACATTTTCAGCTTAGTATCGTAGAACGTATCGAAGATCCCTTTACTAGAGAAAAATGCGAATACATCCGCAACGCTGGCATCATTGCTCGACTTCAAACTGAATGGATAAAAACTTGCCAAGGTTTGTTGGTAAGGTTGATAGACCTCACTTGTCCAAGTGTTATTGAGGTGATCGTGAGTAAGGGACAGCAGCATTTCATTGCTTTGCGTACTGATGTTTTCAAGAATGCCTTTCAGTAAGCTAGGTTGGTTAGCGGCGACATTAGCTAAAGCGGTTATTGGGTTATCAGCTTTTAACGTTGCTGATAATGTTTTGAACGCCAGACTCTGTGGCTCAGTACTTTGATAAAATTGGTCGAGCCAATTTTGAGCAGCGGCAAGATTGACAAGAATTGAGTCAATTGGCTTGGTGTCGGTTTTGTCTGGTGTAATTAACGTTCTTACGGTAGAGAAGCTTAGAGAGATCTGACGCGCCATTTCTACTTTATCTGAGTCTTGTTCTGGGATAACCGCATCTTTGTCTTCTTCTTTTGCGGGTTCTACGCTCATTTCGACCGAGGTGTATTTAGACAGCGTGGAATAGAGCAAAGAAAGTGGATTTTGAGCAGGTTCCGAGAGTATCGCGATGGTACGGTGAAGTTCACTAGGGTCTGTAATGGTCTGTGCTTCAATATTTTGAATCACAGAACGCCAGTAGTTGATGTAGTCTTGCTGGTACATCTGTCGTAAGTCGCGGCTGATGCGGTACATTTCTAATGCACTAGGAGCCGTTCCTGCTATCCCTTGATAGGCGTCAATCGCCTCTTTTACTAATGGTGAATCGACGGAAAGATCGATTTCATTGAACCCAGCAGGCGTGTAGAGGTAAGGGACTAAATAGCCAACAAACTGAGGGGAGAATCGAAATACTTGATCAAAGTTTTTGCCAAGCTCACTAGTAATATCGATGCGCTTAGAATATCGCTCTGACTGAACGATGTGTTCATAGAGCAGCATTTCCACACCGGTTTGGTTGATGACTTTTTTGGCCAGCGATTCTAGGTCGACATTTGCTTTTACTGGGATGAGGTTTTGTTCGAATACATCGGACAGTAACTGTGACAGTTGCGCGGTGTTTATGCTATCCGCAGCGCCTTGTTCTTGAAGCGTATGAACAAAATACTGTTTCAGTTCGTTGACGTTGGTTTTATCTGCATTGAACAGAAGCCGATAGTTATTCAACAATGTCAGTGTTTTTGCTTGGTCTTCAAGATTCACATAGACAAAGAGATCTTTTTCGAGAGTGCTCTCCATAGAAGGAATGAGTACCTGTTTAAGCTCATTAAAATAAGCCTGTCTAACTTGTGTCTCAATCGTTGGATTGGGTAAAAAGGGCAGGCTATACCAGGGCTTCGGCTCCAAATATAAAGCGTGAATGCGATAAAGCGAATACAGGTTAGGAATATTGTCCGCCATATTTTCTATGTCGTAAGGCGCGGCGGATATCGCCTCTTTATAGCGCTCTAGTTGTCTGTCTGCTCTCAACTCTTTTTGGCTTTGGTCATCAAAATTTAGCTTAATAAGGATGAGAGTAGCGGCAAGCAATACTGCACCGAACAAACTGTAAAGCGTTTGAGCAAAGAACATGGTGTTTTCTTTGCGCTTGTTTACCCCAACGATCTCTTGTTCATTAAGAACAACGTGAGTCATTAAACTTTGTGCAAACAATGTTTGGTTTACAGGTATTTGAGGCCTGTGCAAATAATTTTCGTTACCG
The DNA here is from genome assembly GCF_002877365.1 of Vibrio sp. 10N.261.55.A7. Lineage (GTDB taxonomy): Bacteria > Pseudomonadota > Gammaproteobacteria > Enterobacterales > Vibrionaceae > Vibrio. The sequence continues at coordinate 41,439 of NZ_MCWZ01000286.1, read as the reverse complement.
AGTGAATGGTTAACGACACTCGCTAGCAGATCGGTTTGTTTGTTTTCAGCGCCGCTGTGCGTAAAATAAAGCCCTCTAAATTGAAGACCATCACTGAGTTGTTCTCCACGATACAGGCGCTGTAAAAATGCCTGTAGCTGTTGTTTGATCAAACCAAACTGAAAGGGTGCTGAAACAATTGAGTTTCTAAAGTCTTGATTTAGCTGATTCCCGAGGGCGCCATTAACATTACTGATGAGCTGGCTCGTAAGATAATCAAACTCATCAGAGAACCAGTTGGCGTCTATGCCTCCTCGCTTCTCGTATGGGAACGTAGCACCTAGAACGTTGTTCCTCTTTGCTTCATCAAATGAAGAAAAGAACTGGCAGAAATCGCTGATACTGCCCATGTTAGTGATGACGTTGTAAATCGGTAGGTTAAGTCCAAAGGTTTGGTTAAATGTCTGTATGGTTGACTTTAACTCATCCGCTTTTTGGGTTATTTGCTCTTCATTAGTTTGAAGTGAGGCGATATCGGTTGTGAGTAACAAGCCATTGATGGCCTGGCGAGGGCGCCATTTGTTGAGGCATTTACACAGTGTTTTTATGTACTCTGGGTGTTGATCTTCCCCTAGACTGATAGACATCAGTATAGAGTGTTCGCTTTGCCAAAATAGAATAGGGAACTCGATATCATTACCGAAATCGTCGAGCTTATAGGCTTCGTAGCCCATTTGGCTAATAATACGGCGGTCTTCAGTAGGGGATTCGCTGAGCAGTAGATAGATAGGTAAATCATAACGGCTTAAACGCACCTTTTTTCTATTTTGCAGTTTCATCATTCGATAGAAATGCGTAACCAATAGCTTTTGGCGTTTTTTAAGTAATATCTTTTCCTGGTTATTACTTTTCGGTGATTTTTTGGTTCTTGTTAGAATCCAGAAACTCAATAGACCAAAGATTGTTGCGAGTAATAGGCTGACGGCAACGACCGCGACAATGTGTGAAAGCCAGTCTAACCCCCAAGCTGCGGTGATGGTCATTAATGCGACGAACAGCGATACGATGAGTGAACTGACCACTCGTTTAGTTTTGCTGAATTTAGGCGATGGTTTCGTATCAGGCATAATAGGGTCACTTTATCCTTAAGTTATTGGTCATTATTAACGATGATTGCGTTGATTGAATCGTTATCTTGATACCAACCTTTGATTGATTGTGCACTCTCTGATGAGGTGGTTCGTATTATGACCCTAAAGTAGCTTTTGTATTCATCCACGACTGGCGTGTAGCTTGATGGTGAGAGTTTTTGAATAAATCCTGTGGCGTTTTCTCTTGATGAAAACGTAGCCAGCTGCACTAACCAGGGGACTTCCTCGCTCACTTCTGATTGATTTGAACTTACTTCTTGTATCGTTTCGTTTGTATATTCTCGAATAGAGTTCTTTGATGGCATTGTTTTTAGGCTTATCGCTTGAATTGAATGCTCATTAGGGTTTTCGATATCAGTGTCGGTACTCACGTAGACAATATCGTTAGTTTGGCTAGAGAGAATGTAGCGCTGGCTGAAATCTTCCAAAAATGTAAAGTCACGAGATCGTTGTGGTAAAGTCTCGTCATACCAATATTGTGTGAGCCCCACGCTGGTCAGAATTATGGCCGTATAAAAGAGCGTTGAAATCAGGTATCGGCTTTTCCTTGCGGGTTTTCTAACCTTAGGTAGAGAGACTTTCGTATGGCAGTAAATCTGACTTGATTGCCGGTATTGGCTTATGATTTGTTCAAGCTGGTGGATGGATGCTTTTAGCTGATCGCTACCATGCTCTCGATATTGACCTTTAAAGCCAATGCTTAAAAATATGTAGATGATCTCCAACAAATCAATCATCTTGTGTGGTTGTCTGACGGCTTTATCCATGACGTTAAAAAACAGCTCTCCGCCATTTCTCATGCCAAACAGTTCACTTAACAAGGTCTTATTTTCCCAGCCCTTATTTTCGCCCCAATCTGTGTAAATGATGAATTCGTCAATCACGACGACATAAAGAAAACACAGCTTATCGATGACAGCGACAGGGTAGGTGAGGTTGCTCGCTTGCTCTTTAACGCTATTGATATTGTGTATTAGCTCTTCACGCAGTGAAGTTATATCAAATGGCTCGGGCATAGTTGATACTTTGAGAACGGTACCAAGCAGGGAGCTACTGATGTTGAGAAGCTGGTTTTCAGCTTTATCAAAGTGGTTCAAAAAAGCTGATTGCCGTGAATCTGAGTGGATAGGCACCTTCGAAATTGGCGTGTCGACGTCTTCAGGCTTAGTAAAGCTCTGATTTGATTTGTCCCATACGAGTGTATCTTCGTCCACAAAATCCATATTATTACCTTAATGCGTACAGAACGACGTCAAGTTCAGTGATTCGCGCATCAACGTGCATTGCTAGTGCGTCTCTATTATCGAGCATTTCTGTCCAAGTCTTATCGGTTGTATCTATTTCAAAATACGATACGCCCTGCATTGGCTTTAATTCACTTGGCGCTAAAGGAAGTGGAGACATCTCGATACCCGACATCGAATTTCGAACGATATCTACGATACGGCTGTTACTGCTTAGTTTTGCAGAGACAGGGAAGAGTTCGTTCAAATCAGAGCTATTAATGTTGGACTTAACGCTAAGCACTATGCGGCGGTTAGCGATAGCGGTGGGATCTTTGATGATGGTTCTTAGTAGTCTGCGCTTTTCAAATAGCGACATATCCCAATGGTACTCCAATACGGAATCCTGCTGCACTAAAGTAAGCATACTTCGAAGGTTAGAAAATAATGGGTTAAAACACTCATACAAATCGTGCTGGTTAAGCGGCTTACAAGTATCAGGAACAGCAGGCGTTAAGGCGAGAACTTGTGCCTCGAACTGCTTTAGTTTGCTATAAAGTTCATGAGTTTGAAGCTTTGGGTTAGCAATGGTGAGATCGAACCACGGTAGCCATGAATTGAGCACTTGTAGCCATAGGTAATCTTGCATCATAGACTGAGCGCTTTTTTGACCTTGGCCCGCTTGAATACGTTTTATGAGATTGCTAGCTCTGTTGCTGGTAAGCGCATGTATCTCTTTGGTCCGTTCCTGAAGTACCTGAGAAGCACCGTAATGAAGACTAGCCGGAATGAACGATCGATCGAGAATGACGTCGCCAGATTCACCGCACTCGAGCACTTTGGCTACGGGGATTAATGTAAAGCCAGACAAATCATCATGACCAAACTTGAGGCTGATGTTTAGCGAAGCGACCTCTATTTCGACGTTCGCGTTCTCTGATGTCGAGGTGTCAAAAACATTAATGGGTTGCGTTAGGTATCGGCTTTGGTCACTGTTTTGTTGGCTATAATCGTTATTTCCTTGAAGAGAAATTGGCAAAGCTAAGAATATAACTTGTTCAATTGTTCCTTGCGGAATATCAATCACAATTTCATGTTGAAGATCGAAGTGCGTACCCTCAGGAAACAGTCCGCTACAGTGTGTTACAGACAGCTTACTGATTTTGAGCAAATCATGATTAATGCTTAAATCCGTCACACCATAGAATGGTGATATACCTGCTAGAGTTTCGACATTTTGGCGAATGTAATTTTGTACGTATCGATCCTGTTGTTGAAAATGCTGGGGAGCGATAAACATACCTTCTTGCCATACTACTTTTTTAAATGCGTCCACGATAATTCCTTATGTCGTTGAGACTAACAATTCGTTGTTGATTCAAACGAATCTACCACCAGCCTGTGTCTGGGGTAATGGTCTCAAATGCTGCTTTGTTTCCAATCAGGTTAAGTTGCAAGTATTGTTCGGCTTCTGTTGGTAACGCACTAATCACTTTTGGCTCGCTTTGTTGATAGTTAGCAAACTCTACAAACACGGCTAAAAACAGGGTGTCTTTATTTAGGTCAAACTCAACGGTTGTGTTACTCGAAGGTATCACGATTGGGAGCACCTGCTTTGAAATGAGACTACTTGATAGTACTTGCTCATCTTGGTTAAAAAGATCGATGAACGGCGCCTGCAAGAAAACCTGCTTTGCAGTTAACTGATACAGTCTCACGACGACTGGGTTGCCTTTACTCGTCGAAGAAGGGTTAATCGTTGCGTCAGCCTTAATACCGAAAGTTTGCGTTGTGTAAGTAGGCACAGGATCCGATGAGCAGCCAAACAGAAAAGCAGTGATGAACGCTAGCCAAATCCCTCTCAATTCTCTTCTCCCTGTTTTTGCATGTTTTCCATGAACAAGGCTTTAAATTGTCGTCTAAATTCGCCGTTATCTTTTCTATGTTCAAAATGCTTTGTGTAAATACGCCAGTATTTTTTTTCTCGGCTCGTGAAAAGGCCATTAGAAATGTAACTATTAAACTGGCTCTCAAGCTGTTGTGGGCAAAATTCGTTTAGGAATTGATCCACAGTTTTTTCCAGCGCTTCAAATAAAACGTCATGTTGAAGTGGCGGATTTCGTAGATACTGATGATTTTGCTCCGTCAAAGAAACCAGCTTGTTGAGTGTGTCTTCTAGTTGGGTTGAATGGCCTTCTGATATCGGTAGGTATTCAAGTCCCGAAGATGAATTTATGTCACCTTGGCTGACTTCCTGTATATCGACGTTAGGTTGCTGTTCCTGATGCGCGCTAATCTCTTCCTCAGAAAAGTCTTCAAATGGATCGCTAGTAAAAGGGTCATCACTCATTACATTTGTCTGTGAGAACTTAGGCTCTTTTCTCGTATCGGCTGGCTCACTGACTTGATCTAAAAAGTCGATATCATCATCTTTGAGGTTGAGGGCGAATGCTGGCTCTTCAGTTTCACTGCCGATCTTACTCTCGCTATTTTCTGTGTCACCAATGGCTAAAGTGCTTATCAGCATGGTGTATTGTTCAATATTTAGAATGTCACCATCATTTAGCGAATACTCTTTCCCCGAAATCAATGGTTTATCGTTCAATATGGATTGATTTTGTCCTAGATTGCTAACAACGTAGCCATTGTTTTTGAGTGATATGCGGCCATGAACTCGTGATATACGCTTGCTTTGGTCGGGCAAAGTAATATCGCAGGAAGGCGAACGACCGAATTCACCTCCACTTGCAGGCAAGTAGATAACTCGAGAGGAAACCACTTCCTCTTCGGGTATTGAAATCAAATGAACACTAATGGTCATCAGTTACTTTCTCTCATTCGTTAGAATTCTCTCTATTTTTAGCTTTTATCTTTGTCGCAGCGGAACTCAATCATTAACTAGCCGTTGTTTTTGCACTTTGCCAAAGCTAGATTGAAGCTGTTAAGAAACCCTTTGTATTGACCAAGAAATCGATTTGAAAAGTAAACCCCCATTTCTTTAGTTTCAACAAGCTCTGATTTAAAATAATCAGCAGGCAGAAGCGCGTGCTCAATTTCAGTGTCAAAAACCAATTGGTCTTCTAATGCGATGTCTATCTCGTGATTTTTTAGTAGCTTTAATAATACTTTAGCATCGCGGGGCTGCTTTACGACGTTATATCCGTTCCGTTTTAACCAAAACCATTTGTTAGAGCCAAATTTTGCTGAGAATTTAAGGCTTAGTTTAGATAACTCATCAATTTTTGCTGGTACACCGGGGCCAAAGTACCAGTATAGATTTTGCTCTGCGATAGGATCAGACAGTGTGGCATACTCGTTGCGCTCTTGTGTATTGGTTGCGACAAAAAAACCGTGCTGAGTTCCGCTATGGACTTTAAGTTGAGCTTCAGACCAGGAAGTCATCGTGATTCTATAAGGCTGGCTCATTTTCCCCAAGGTACATTTGACAATGTCGAGCGCTAGGCCTTGCATCTGACCATTTTTATACTCTTGATAGGGTGACCAGTCTTGTGTTGTCAATAACAGTCGCGAAGGGCCATAAATATTTGACGCAGTATTATTTGCACTCACATGGCTTACCCCTAATATAAATAAGGACAAGCCCTGTGCAAATTTCCTGCGCCAATTAAATCTAGTTACCATCAGTGTTATTCCCTATAAGTTCAGATATTTTCAACACCGATACCGGAGGGTAATAGTTTAAGTGTTTTGCTGCGTCAATATTAACAATATAAGAGTACTGACTTAACGACTCAATAGGAATATTATTGATATTAATGTTTGAATTGAGAACTTGTTCCGCTTTATAAGCCGCGAATTGTCCAACATTATAGTATCGACTAACAATACCGATTAAGGCTTGACCATTTCTTATTGGCGCTTCTGTCGATGAAAAAGTTGCGATTCCTTCATTATGCATGGATCTAACAATCGCTTTAGAAGATGAAATAACAAAGGAGTCAGGTGGCAAATAGGCAAGGTCGATTCCATCGCTGAGCATATTTGACACAATATTATCGATAGAGTTTATATCCGGCCGACCTTGTTCGATAGAGAATGGATATAAAACAATGTCCTTATTAAAATAATCAGAGAGTGCCGATATTTTTTTGGCTGTTACAACGGAGTTATTCTCAAGAGGGTTATATAGGATGCCAATTGAATCAATATTGGCAAGCTTGCTGATTGATTTTAGCTGAACGTGGTGAGGGACAATATGACTCACGCCGGTAAAGTTTCTTTTATCAGACTGGTTAGAGATTATTTTTGAACCAACAGGGTCGCTTACAATACTAAAAACGACGGGGATATTACTATAACGAAACTCGGTGGGCTCATCGACAGTGCCGAGCAGTGTTCTTGTAATGGTTGTTCCAAATGTATAAACCAGATCAACGTCCATACTCTCTAGCGAATGGATGTTTTTATAGAGCTGTTCCTTATCTCTTTCGGCATCCAAAATTGTAAAGTCAACGTCGATTCTCTTCGAAAGGTATTCCATAAAGCCTTTCTCTGCGTCTGTGACACCACGCCATAAAAGCATTACTACGTGCTTATTTTCAGCCGAGAAAGCTTGGCTTGACGTTGTCAATGTCATGAGCAGAAGAATAAAGGTGAGAACCTTGTTCATCGAGTCACCTCCAATTGCTGTTTGTCATTTTTAACGAAAAGGCTATATAAGGCCATAAGAACAACTGAGCTGCATAAGAGCGTTACGCCAAATATGAGAATGGTGGTTTCAAAGCCAAATAGACTGAGTAGAAAACCTGCCAGAATAGGCCCTGCGACATTGCCAATTCGTTCTATAAGACGGAATATGCCGATTGTTTTGCCTTTATCTAATCCTTGGTCACGGAGCAATTCGATAACTAAAGGGATTTGCGGTGATACACAAATGCCATGGGCAACACCAATGATAATGACGATCATTAATAGACCGTAAGTTCCGGGTAGAATCAAGATGTTGATTAATGCAATGGCTGAGAGTAAACCGCCACAGACGATAAACACCAGTTTGTTTTTATACTTGTCAACTAACGCTGCACTTAAAGGTGAAATGATGATGAGTGACAATCCGTAAGTCATCATGATGCGACCTGACATTGAGCTGCTTTCACCTAGGTATTGAAGGTAAACAGGGCAAATGTAGTAAAGGAACCCAGTTAACACAATTTTGGCTGGGATGGCGCTAAGCACACAAATTAGAGCGAAGTACTTATTGGTTAGCAAAATCTTGAAGTCGGAAAGTTGTACAGGCTTGCTTGAATTTTGAGATTGGCTTTGAGCAAAAAACAGCATAACCAAAAGCGCACTTAATAACGCCAAAATAGCGGCAGATAGGAAGGTGGTGGAATATCCCAATTTATCGGCCATGATTCCGCCTATGGCGGCCCCGCAAAGAGAACCAGAGAAAAATGCAGATAAAAAGGTCGCCATACCTTTTGTGCGATTTCCATCATTGGTCGTATCGGTGACATAACCTTGCGCAGAAATGAATACGATACCGTAACCAACCGCTGTAACAGCTCGCGCTATGAGTAACGTGAGCATGTTGGGAACAAAAGCCGTTAATGTCAGGCCTATAGCAGTCAGGCAAGCGCCTGCAATGAGTGATTTGCGCCTACCTACTTTATCTGACCAATACCCTGCAAAAGGGAGCGATATCGCCCAGCACAGCATAAATAGAGAAATTGGTATGCTTGTTTCCAAGCTTTTTGGTATCCAAGTTAGGTTGTTAGGTAAGCTTGCAACGAAATTCGGAAAAAAGGCGAGCGAAGATGCTTCTGCAAATACGAGCAAAAAGAGAGGTAATCGAATAAAGCGATAATCGAGCGCAGAGAGTTGTTTAGTCGGTTGCGTAGGGTTTAACTGCGACACCTTGATATTTACTTTTTTAAGAAGTCCCCCAATTTCATCCTTTGATAAAATGGCTGCTAGATGATTAACAATGTCTCTATTCACAGCCATAAAAACTTGTTTTAGCTGATGCCATGGTGCAAGTATCAAGAAGTGACAGGTAAAAAGAACGATTTCTATAACGACTAAGCAAGATGCGATTAAAACCGTCACCATGTCCATAAAGCTTTCTTTGATCAGGTTTAGGATAATATTATCATTAGTGCTTATTTCTAATTGAATATTGCTTTCATCAGGTAATGCCAATACATGTGTTCTACCATTTGAGTTAGAGTGAGTAGGGTACTGATATAGCTCTTCTCTACCACTGAACAGCGCTATGTGTAATATTTCATCGTGAGTCTGGGTATAATTAGAAAACTCTTCTTCTAGACCATTCAGTTTATCGATTGGAACGCCATTTTCTATCAGGCGATGAATGACACTCGATAAAGTATCCCCGATAAGGTTAGATTTCTGCTCTAGCTTACTCTCATAAACAGATGAGAAGGCATTCATTGATTGATAAGAAAGTCCAACATTCGCAATAAAGGTTAGACTGACTGCGATTCCAATGATGACGAGTGGAAAATGCTTAGACGTCCATTGCATCCATTTGGAACGGTCTGAACTTGCATTGATGATTTGGTGGGCTTTCGTAATCTGCTTGAGAGTTTCTTCCTTAGAGGCTTCTTCCTCTGTCAAAAGTTGACTTGCTTGATCAATTTTCTTGAGGAAAATATCTAACAGGTGACGAATAGCAATGAAGCCAATGCCTAATGTGATGGATAGCCAAAAAACAGCAATGAGGATCTGTTTACTGAGAAGTGATTGCTTAGTTTGGTTGAGCGGCGCTGTCGCATAATGGAGTTCTAACTTTCCTTCTTTCACATCAAACGTATTGTATAGATCAACACTGAGTTTTCGCTCAGGTTGATTGGTTGTTTCTCCCGTTGAAAACAAGACATCGCCTACGTCTGAACGAACTGCGATGTAAGTGATTCCTTCAACGAGTTGAATTCGTCTTTCCAAAATAGCTTGAATATTACTGATGGATGCCAAGCTTAACCCAAGACTAACCGCTTGATTAATGTCACTATGTGTTTCCTCAACGACTATTTGGTACGTGGAATCAGAAGTTTCATTGAGCCTTTTTTCAAAGTTTAAGTAGTTCAAGGTTGTGTTAAGGGCGATGGAAAAGAGCAATACGGCTGTAATAGCAAGTATCAACTTCACTTTCAGCGTCAATTCTATGTATTGCGTATGTCTATTATCCATCGCCATTATACCTACTGCCTAATTCTAACTAATTGCTAACGAGAAACCTTCTGGTGAGGTGCTACCTGTAACACTCACTGCAGAAATAGGCTCGTTTTTGCTTAAACGTGAAATACACTCTTCCGCCAATTTAGGCATGAGCGATCGATTAATGATTTGCTCAACGGCTCGTCCACCCGTTGTTGGATCACTATTGCGATTAACAACGAATTCAATGAAGCTTTCATCCCATTTAAAGGTGGCTTGGTACTGTTCTGCTAGTTTCTTTTTGATTCGATTTAGCGAAATTTCTGTGATTTTTGCTAGCTCTTCATCGTTGAGTGGGTAATACGGGACGATCGTTGTTCGGCCTAAAAATGCAGGTTTGAAGTATTGTTGCAGATCTGGGCGGATTGACTCTAAAAGCTCAGTGTTATCGATTCGACCTTCAGATTGTTCACAGACGTCACAAATGGCTTGGTCTGCAGCATTGGAAGTCATGATGATAATGGTGTTTTTAAAATCAATTGAACGCCCCTCACTGTCTTTGATACTGCCTTTGTCAAAGATTTGATAGAACATATCGTGAACACCAGGGTGCGCTTTCTCCATCTCGTCCAAAAGAAGGACGGAATATGGGTTTCGACGAATCGCTTCGGTTAATACGCCACCTTCACCAAACCCGACGTAACCAGCTGGTGAACCAAGAAGCATAGAAATCTTATGTTCCTCTTTGAATTCCGTCATGTTGATAACGGTTAAATCATTGCTTCCTCCGTAAAGTTGCTCCGCAAGGGCCATCGCCGTTTCAGTCTTACCCACACCACTTGGGCCACACATGAGGAAAACACCGATGGGTTTGCGATTATCTGTCAGGCCAGCACGTGATATGCGAATTGCCTTGGCCAACTCTTGTTTTGCAACATTCTGACCGATGACTCGCTTGTCTAGCTCACTCTCAAGGGTCAAGAGCTTGGCGATTTCATCACTCATCATGTTACCGACAGGGATACCCGTCCAGTTAGCAATAATCTGGGCAATGGTGTTGTCATCAACCATTGCGTTTACAAGTGGTTCTTCACCTTGAAGTTCTCCTAATTGGTCAAGTAGAGAAGTCAGCGCTGCTTGTTTGCCTGTCTCTACTTCGCCATTTTCTTGTTGTTCAGTGATCTCTTGCTGAACAAGTTTAACTTGATCAACTAGCTCAACTTCTTTTTCCCAACGCTCGTTATAAGCGGCGAGGCTAGTCTCGTTTTCAGCGATCAGTTTAGTGAGTTCAATTATCGCTTCTTCGCTGTGACCAAAGAGCGCTTGCTCTTTCTCGAGCGCCGCTTTCTCATTGGACTGATACTTAATCGTTTGTTCAAGGCTTTCGATGACCTCTGGTTTTGCTCCTTGAGTTAAAGCAATTCGAGCACTGGCAGTATCGAGAAGACTGATCGCTTTGTCAGGAAGTTGGCGGCTTGGAAGGTAACGAATGGAAAGATTTACCGAGGCTTCAATTGCCGATTCAGCAATGAATGCCCCATGGTGGCTTTGTAAAGAAGCCGCAACGCCACGCAGCATCTGCATAGCATCTTCTGCGCTCGGCTCTTCTATAGTCACAACTTGGAAACGGCGCGTTAGGGCTGGATCTTTTTCAAAGTACTTTTTGTATTCTGCCCATGTTGTCGCGGCAATTGTTTTGAACTCTCCGCGAGCAAGTGCCGGTTTCAGTAGATTGGCAGCATCATTTTGGCCCGCTGCGCCACCTGCACCAATGAGCGTGTGCGCTTCATCAATGAAAACAATAATAGGCACTTCTGAATTTTTAACTTCATTGATGACATCTTTTAAACGATTTTCGAATTCGCCTTTTACACTAGCCCCTGCTTGAAGTAGACCGAGATCAAGAGAATGAATTTGCACACCTTGAAGCGCCATTGGTACTTCATCGGCGGCGATTCTTAGGGCAAGCCCCTCAACAACGGCGGTTTTACCCACGCCAGGTTCACCCACCATAATTGGATTGTTTTGGCGTTTTCGACAAAGAATATCAACCGCTTTTCGAACTTCAGAATTTCGTCCTGATATAGGGTCAATTTTTCCATCAATAGCTTGTTGAGTGAGGTTAATGGTGTACTTACTTAGCGCGTCATTACCCGATGGTGTCGTGTCTACGCCATTAGAGGAACCGGCGGAGCCTGACGCAGCGCGAGCGATCGCTGTCTTTCTTATGAGTCCTTGAAGAGATTCAATGGATAGCGCGTCGAGCGATTTTAGTTCAAGTGTTTTCACACCCATCACGTTTTGTTGTAAGAGCGCTTGAATTAAATGCAGGCTCACGATTTCACCGTGTCCATAGTTCACAGACGCAATCATCCAGGCATCTTTTACAAGCTCAGTTAGAGCGTGACTTAATGTCGGTTGGCCCTCACTGCCTTTCGTCAGAAGGGTGATTTTCATGGTCAACTCTTTTACTAGCTCTTCTTGTGGAAGTTTTTGAGAATCAAACAGATTAGTTAAATTACTATCTTTTTGAGATAACAATTGAAGTAACCAGTGCTCAACTTCAATGGCTGGTACTCCTTGATTCATAGCTGCACCAGCCGATGTTTCTAAGGCTTGCTTAAGCGGCGTAGAGAGCTTTCCTACGAGATTGGTTAAGGTCACTTGTGTCATACTTTCTTCCTTGTATCGAATGCTAACGATCGACTAACTGTCAAGCAATATGTTAACGATATCAGCAGGTTTACGTTCGGGAGCTAGGCAGCTTGCTTCCCCTAGTCGAGCTGAATTTTTATAGTTACTGGATAGAACAGGTTGAGATAGATAGGCCCGTTTTAGCCTCATATAGATTGAAATGGGCGTGTTGTCTCTTAGGTAATGTTGAGTGAGTTCACGAACTTGTTGTGCGAGTTTGTCATCATTGGTCACTTGATGATATTCACTGCGGTTTTCCAACACGATGAATATATCGATGCGATTGAATTGCACGCTGCACGTATTGCCAATCAAAAAGCCCTGACCTAACTGACTATTAAACTCTGCTGATAAGCCTAATCGGGTAAGCGAGTCTTGAGGTAGCTTTTGACGAGCGCTATGTCTTGTTTCTACAGCAAACGTGAATGGGAAATAATCAGTCAGGATCTGCTTAAGCGTTGGTAGATGACGACTATGCTGGTTAAACAAAGTGCTGTATTGGAAATACGCTTGATGAGAAGACTTCAAATTAGAAATCTGGAACAGTAACTCGGAACGTTTCTGAGAAACTTCCTTATCGAAAAGTTGCGAGCGCTTCATCGTAACGTGGTACAGAATCTCGTAGTGACGTTGATTAAATACGTCTAAAAAGTCTTTTAGTGCGTGATCTTCTCTGTGCAGCGCTGACAATAACTCTTCATACAAATAATTGGGTATGACGCCTTGAACACCAGCAAGAGCAGGTTTTGTTAAACGCAGTTTAGCGACGTTGTTCTTCAAAGAAAAATATTGAATCTCATTGGCATCGCCCGCAGGCATAGCTTCAGCTTTCAAATCTAAACGTATTTTACGAGGGTGCGCAGCGATAAAAGCGGATAATTGCCTCATCGCTTGCGAGAATTCCCACTCGTTAGGGTTTTGGGTGAGATCACTGAGTAAACTCATTTGTCTCCCACCGCTATTATCTTGTTTTTACGAGCAGTTCGAGTACAGGAAAGTCGGTTCGCTAGAGGCATAGTTGACTCCCGTGAACCTTAGGGTAGCGTTTAGCAATGCCGTCACGACCGAAAACCCGTATGTTGAGTTGTATGTAACGGTCAAAGCTACAGAACTGTTGGAAAAATCGGTTCAACACATCACTGAATACATGGAAAGGCGCATTTGTATCGAGTTCGATGTCTATTTCAGTTCCTGGCGAAAAAGTATTCTTACCAAGAATACGAATCGCAGCTACTTGAGAATTAAAGGAAACTGTACGAACGGTTTGAATATCACTATCAGATACTTGATTTCTACAACACAGTTTGAGCATTTGCTTCAGTGACTCGTTTGCTTCGTTTGAGTGTAGCAAAGAAGAAAAGTTACTGTTTAGCATGCCAATAAATTGCCAGTGTAGGTTCTGATCATGTTCACGAATAATCGGTGCGGAAGGGGGGTATATAGGGGAAAAATCGCCGGGTAAATCGATACTTTCCTTACATTCCATAACGCCTTCAATACCACAAGCTAATTTACCATTCGTACAGGTGAGCCTTGTACCGAATAGTTTATTAAAATCAGATCGTGAAGCATCGCCCAATGAAACCATTAATTTGTATTCACCAAACGCATCGCGAGTCGCTTGCCAATAGTCTTGTTGGCTGTCCGTGTTGTAACGATTTTTAAAAAGAGGCAAAAGGGGCAGTTCCCCTTTTGATGTAATCTCGTATATCTCTTTTATTTCATAGATTTCAGTTGAGTTGTTAAAGTGCGCACTGGTGTTTACGGGAGCGGTCAGTGTTCGTTGGTCGTATCGAATTGGCTCACCCGTTTCTTCGAAAAGATTGATTGCTGGCACGACATTGAGCTGAAAAACCGATAAATCAAACAAGCGCACAAACTCTGAAGGCAGTGATGCTAAGAAAAGGTTGACGACAATCTCTGACGAAGCGTGATTTTTAATACTTTGGCCAAAGCCTTTTAATCGGAAAAACTGTCTTTTTTCCTTAAAAAAGAAGTACTCGCTCATCAGTTGGTAACCCGAAAACTGATTGCCATGCTGTGGTAAGAAAGTCAGTGATAAGTCACTAATGCGGTTTTTTAAATTGTTAGCATTCAGTGTTGAATGGTGCTCACAATCGATGTCAGAAATGGAAATTGAGCGAGTTTGGCTCAACAATAACTCGACCAATGAATCAGCATTGTTCTGAAAGCCTTGCACAAAGAAATCGAGATCATCTAAGCCCAAATGTCTAAAGTGAACATCGGGATCACCCGTGGACAGTGTGATTTGAATAACCGCCGAGGATTGGTCTGCGCCTTTAGGTCGATTGAAGTTGAACGGGGCACTTAAGGCACTGATATTAGTAATACTAAAAGGTGTGATATCCAACTTGTCGACGGTTTGAAACAAGCATTCTTGATCACCTACGCTGGCCGAGAACTGAGAGCCTTTCGGTAGTGATGCGCTTTCGATAGGTCCTTCAATGTCTTCTAGTTTCAGGTAAGCAACACTCGGTATTGTTTGAACATAAGATGGAAAAAGAATGGATAGGAGGCCTTCGACAACTTCAGGTAATTGTTCTGACAGCTGTTTTTCAACGGTAGCATTGAGTAGTGCCACACCATCTAAGAGGCGAGCCATACTGGGATCTTCAATTTTCCCTTGGTGAATATTGAGGTTCTCTGCGTGATTTGGATGTTTATCACCAAATTGGCCAAGTGACCGGCGTACAAAAGCGAGTTCTTGTTCAAAATACCGTAGTAATGGGTCACTCATAGCTGTCCTCACTTAGCGAGGTGGCCAAATCATTGAGTGCAATCTTTGAATCAAACACTAATTCAGTCTCTCCCTGGGTCGTTGTTATTTTTGCAGCAATGTGGAAGGCTAAGGCATTTTCATTCGTTCTTCTTTCAACTAACTCCACTGAAATATTATGCAGTCTAGGTTCAAAATGTTGCACCCAAGTTTCTATACGCATAGCGAGTTGGGTTTGGTCTAAACTGGCGCTAAGCAACTGAATATCTTCGATGCCAAACCTGTGATTTGAGCAGTTCAATTCGACAAAGCGATCGTCGATATCGATGAGTGATGCTTCAGACTCGAACAACTTGGTTAAATGAAATTTGATGTCTTCAATCTCGCTATAGACACTATTCTCTGAGGGATTAATAAAGGTGTTCCAAAGGCTCATTAAGCGACCTCAGCTAAATCGGTTGTGAGTATCACTTCACCACTAAAGTGGTCATATTGGTACTGCGGCACGATACGCAGAGTGCAGCTATAGTGGCCCTTGTGAGTTTGAGACTCATTGATCTGAATCTTGGCAAAGCTCAATGGATATTTTGCTAACGTATCTTCATTCGCAAACGCAACGTTGCTCGAAAATTTTTCAATCCACTGTGTTAGAAACACTTCACACTCAGCAGCAGTACTGAAGTTTCCTATCATTTCTCTTACCTGTACTTTCAAATAATGAGCAATTCGACATGACATCAAAGTCGTTTGAATCTGGGTTAAAACTTTATCGTTGTCGTTGTCATTATGTTTCCAAATGGAGTTGTTTCCATTGAAATAAAACTTATCAGAGAGCGGGCTTTTGGTTAATGGAATAAAGCCTTGTTGCGCATAGAACGAAGAAATCTGTCCAAATAGCATCACACTAGTGATGGGGTTGCTCAAATATCGGCTAATCTCGGAAAGTGATGGCGTGTTAACGATCGAGCCCTGGTATTTATCATTCCATCGAGACTTAAGGAAGCCAAACCAATTCACACGGTGATGTTCTTTCATTATTGTGGCAGCGAATGCGAATACTGCATTACCCCAAAGTCCATTACCAGATTCGTTATAGATGAAACCAGCCTGACAATTACTGTAGCGATTTCGCAATCGAATAGAAGGCATAGCCAGCCCGATAAAACGAGCGCACGGTTTACCTTTCAATTGCTGCCAAGTCAGGTAGTCAGGGCCTAAGAGGATTTTCTCTATTCGATCGATGTCTGATAACCAATCTGCACCGGAGTTTACAAAAAAGTCCTCTTCAGGTGCGAGTAACACAGGGCACAGTGTTGATTCCCCCAGTTTACCAAGAAGCTCTAGAGTGAAGAGATCATCAAAATCGGTATCTAAATCAATGTCCATGCTAATGCGATGAGTAAAGAGTAATGAACCGAAAGGGTGCCCACCCAGTGTGTTGAGTTCCTGATTACCCACTAAATTGTAAAGGTGGCTGCTTTTCGTGCTATAGGCTTGATTAACATCAGCTGAGATCTCTTTCCAATTTAAATCTAATAAACGAACTCTGGTCCGTTGCTTATTTACCGGCAGGTTGACTAATCCTTCTATACCAAGCCAATTCCCATGCATCCGTTCAAACTCTTTATCATGTAAAATATGATTCAGTTGATGAGATAGCTGATCATCAATGTTTGCGATTAAGCGAGTGATTGAAGTAATTAGGCTTGAGGGGCTTGCTAGAATACTTTCATCCAACTCAGAGAGTAAAGACAACGCTTTTTCGACAAAGGCGTTGTCTTTAGTATCTAAATCATTAAAGGTGTTCTGCCAATCTGTATTTAACTGCATACGAATAAGTGGCCGAATTACTTCGGCCACTTCCTTAGATTAACCTGGGATTTTAGCAACCATACGTACCGAGGTTGTTAGCTCTTCAAGCTGTAACCAAGGTCGCAGGTGAGCAACAGCTGAGTAAGAACCAGGACGTCCTGGTTGCTCAACCACTTCAATACGAGATTCGCATAACGGCGTTTTACCGCGCTGTTCGTTACCAATTGCACCAGAGTTGGTGTATTGATCTATCCAAAGCTGAAGCTCTCTTTGGATATCAGGCGCTTCTAAGTTTGAACCTAGCTTGTCTCGGCCCATGATTTTTAAGTAATGAGCGATTCTGCTACTTGCCATGATGTATGGTAAGCGCGCTGAAATTGCTGCATTTGCTGTTGCATCAGGGTCAGTGAACGTCTTCGGTTTCTGCGTTGTCTGTCCGCCAATGAAGACACCGTAGTTAGAGTTCTTGTAGTGGACTAGTGGAAGGAACCCTAAGTCACTGAGCTCTTTTTCACGTTCATCCGTTAGGTTTACTTCAGTTGGACATTGCTGAAGAATGTCGCCCGCTTCAGATTTGTAGGTTAGGTTTGGAAGGTCTTCTACCTTACCGCCATTATCTAGACCACGGATTGATGTACACCAACCGGTTGCAGTGTAAGCTTGAGTCATTTTTAGACCGAGTTCGTACGCTGCGTTAGACCAAACTAATTGGTCATTTCCGGTTGGTTTTGGGTTTCCATCCATGTCTGTATCAAGTTCTTCATACTCAAAAATGTCAGTGCCTAGCCCTTTACCACCATATGGCAATCTAGCAAGAGTTCTAGGTAAAGTTAGTGTGACATAACGAGCATCATCACTCTCTCTGAATGAGTTCCAAGCGGCGTAGGCTGGTGAGTCAAAACCAGCGGCAACTGGTTTGCCTTCACTAAAGGTTGTGAAGTCGTTGAACTCGAACATCTCTGCATTTGTGGAAGCGATAAACGGTGCGTGACAGGCTGCAGCGACTTCACCCATGTAGCGAAGTAACGCGACGTCTTCATCTTTAGCGCTAAACTCGTAGTCGCCAATGAAGGTGCCATAAGGTTCACCACCTGCTGTGCCATATTCACCTTGGTAAACGGCATTAAACAGAGGGCTACGATCAATGGCAGGTGCATCTTCAAATTGCTCAAGAAGTTCTTCTTGTGTGAAATCAACCATCTTTATTTTAAGGTCTCTTCCAAGTTCACTTTCTTTCACAAGTTTTTGTACGCCCCTCCAAGAACCTTCAAGTTTTTGGAATTCATCTTTTTGCATGACGGCCGATAGTTGCTTTGATAGTTTCTTATCGATCTCAGAAATCGCATTTTCGATGGTTTTAGTGACGTTTTTGTCCCACGTAACCGTTCCTGACAGGGCTTGTTCGGCCAAGACAGAAAAAAGCTCTTTTGTCGTGTCAGCAGGGGTTTGTGTTGTTGCTTCAATTGCTCTATCTAGAAAACTCAGTGAGCCTTCCGCTGCTTCGGGTTGCGCTTGATTCTCAGTTTCTGTACTCATTATTCTGCTCCCTCGCTGTCAAGGCCAAGTTCACCGGATAAAGCATTGATGGTGTCAGCGCTTTGAAGAACCTCTTTAAGTAATTTTTCTAGATCTCGAGAGCGGTCAGCTTTAGATAGCAGTACCTTTAACTGATTTCGTGTCTCTACAAGTTTCTTAAGAGGCTCTACTTGGTCAATGATGGCTTCAGGTTCAAAATCCTTCATTGATCCAAATTTTAAATCTGCTGAGAATTCGCTATCGTCATCGGACAAAACATTTTCGACTTTTAATGAAAGCTCAGGACCGACGCGTTTCATTACGTTGTCGAAATTGTCTTTATCAACATTGTAAAACTCTCGATCTTCTATATCAGATTTATCTTGTTTGTGACCAGAATAGTCTCCGATCACACCGACAACAAAAGGAAGTTCTTTTGTTTCAACTGCGCCATTTGTTTCAACATCGTAAGTGATACTTACTCGGTTTTTACTGACGCGTTTATGCTGTGAATTTAATGC
The DNA here is from genome assembly GCF_002877365.1 of Vibrio sp. 10N.261.55.A7. Lineage (GTDB taxonomy): Bacteria > Pseudomonadota > Gammaproteobacteria > Enterobacterales > Vibrionaceae > Vibrio. The sequence continues at coordinate 22,667 of NZ_MCWZ01000286.1, read as the reverse complement.
CACGATAGCGCTCCTTAATTATTAGGCTGCAGTAGAAGTAACTTTAGCTTGAGTGGCATCGAAGCCGACCTCAGGGCCTTTATCAATCTTGCCGCCTTCGCCTTCAATGTAGTAAGCCTTAGAAATTTGCGTGTAAGTTAAGCTGAAGGACTCATTTGGAAGTGAACCATCTGTCGCAGACATGTTGTAGCTAGACATACGCGCAGCACTTAATGTCACAATTAAGTAAGGATCAGCACCAGAACCTTCACGGTTTGGCTTAGTCATAATTACTTCAATAGTTTTGCCTTCACCACCTGGTGCATAAAGGAAAGTTGTTAGGAATGGGCTAGCGCCATCACAAACACGGTTGATGTTGACTTCACCAAGAGCAACCATCCCTTTATCTGCGTTGTTTGCGTTACCTACATCGATGCCTACGCCGCGTACTGCGCTCCAAGAGAGGCTATCGATAGCAAAAAAGCCATCTTTTCCACCAATTTTGTCTACAGTTGCTGCACCTTTAGGGCTTGTACCATCGATTCTCATGAAAATTGACGCCATTATTCTCTCCTTTGCGTTATCGCATTTTGATTACCACTCAAACGCAGTGACGCTGCCACTGGCTTGAGAGGGTTGTGTTTCAGTATTGGTTTGTGTATTTGCGGGTGTTGTATTGTTAGAAGCAGAATCTGGTGATGCTGTAGCGGTAGCACTATTTAGATTATTGCTATCTGACGAAGCTTTTATTGTTGTAAAGCTTGTATTTGGTTTCGTATGAACTTGAACAGAGCCTAGTTCGGTCTGCTCTAAATTGTCCATGCCGGTTAATTGGTTGATGTGTTGAAGCATTTGAGTATCTTTTCCGACCATCTCCTCTAGGAGCTCCGGCAGACTCAAATATCCCCAACGTATCGCACGCTCCAGCAAAAATGATATTGGGCTATGTGGCTCAGCTTGCTTAAAGTAATCTGAAATCTTTCTTAGCTCCTGGAAAGCCTGATCTCTACCCGATATCTCTTGAGTTAACAGTGCAGAGCTATTTTGTGTTGGATTGACCACAGGAGTAGAACTACTCGTCGACGGGTGTTGAACTGGCGCCGAGAAATCGTTCTGAGTTTGTGCTTGTGTAGATGGGCCAGCATTATTGCTATCTAGCTCTGGGGCAGAAGCTTCGTCTGGCGCTGCAGTTGCATAGTTAGAGTCAAGTGGCCATGTGGCAAATTTTTCGCCAACTAGAAACTTAATGGCGTTGACAAAATCTTCGATATTTCCTTTAACAAACTTAAAACTGACCGGTGATACAGAGATCTTTTGGCACTGTTCCACGATCAATTTCTCAGCTGTAGAGAAATGTTGATAAGCCATTGAAAGTTGGTTTAGTGTCTCATGCACTTCACTTGAAAATTGACTTAAAGCGTTCTGTTTTACTTCGGCTAAAGCGCCATTTCTTTCTGCAATTAAATAGTCAGAGAAAGTGATTTCCCCGACAAGAGGTAACATTTGCAAAGGCATAAATATCGCGGTTGAGTCTGGGCTTTCACCGACAAGTTGTAGCAGCGGCTTTAAACGAAATTCAGCCACTTCCTGCTCAATCGCTTTTTCGTCTGAACCTTTACGCTTTGCTTCAGGCAATAATGGATTTAAGTTAGCCCAGTAACTTTCAACCAGTTGACTTAGTACCTCTATGGAAAGTGAAAAATTAGAAAAAGGTTCTCGTGAAAATAGCTGGCTTGTAATGTACCAACCTAAAATTTCAAGATCTTTCGTTTGCGTTTCTAGCGCTTTTTGAGTTTCGTTTCTCAACTCTTCCCAATGCCCATGGTTGAGTTCTTGTAATTCGAGATTATTGGAAGCATCGGGAGTTTCTATAAGCTGCCTAAAAGACGACTGAGCGGAGTTGTAGGCATTTCGTAATCCACGATATGCACTTCTATCCAATTTAAGATATGTACCACAGGGCTTGTCATCTGAAATGGGCGTCAACAAGCTATTTACATCAACCATATGCATTCCATTGCTAATTTTTCTAAAGATAAATAAGACTTAGTTTCTACAGTGTTAATAAATGTAACAGTTTATTAACATCGCTAAGTCTAGGTTTAATTTTTTGAAACTTCTATAAAAAATAGACTTTTAATGAGATTTTTGAACGGTACTCAATAAATAGACGAAAAACCATACAGCTCTCCATATCTGCTTAGTGAATAAGTCTCTATCCACCTATAAGAACCGTGGGCATTCCAAGAACAATGCTCCCACCATGTGCGGTGGTATCTCCCATGCGAGCAGCGGGCTTGTTCATAATAAGAACCGTGGCGCTGCCTTTTACGATAGAATCTGGAGGGCCAACACAAACACACATATCACCCATTGTAGCGGCAGGCATGCTTCCAATGAGTACTGTAGGTACACCAGGACCGATAATTGGTCCCCCAACGTGTGGAATAGGTGGGAGAGCAGGGGTTTGCATTGGGCATACGTGCATGTCGGTTAGTCTGGCTGCTAAAGTCATTGTTAGGAACTCCCTTTGGCAATACTGACTGCAGATTCAATAGCGTGCTTATAATATGTTGCTGTGTGAGACCACTCAGGCAGAGCTGCGGCATGATTAACAGCACCTGCGACGGCCTTTGAGTAAAGCAAACTGTCTGGCATTACCTGTGGTAAATCTGGCGCAACAATACTTCCAGAGCCATTCCAGAAAACGGCTTGGGCCAACCAGGAAGGACCACAACTCACATTCAGCCGAGTCGCAAACAATTCCGCTTTGCGGCGCAGTTCTTCTGATGGAGACTGTGCCCACTGCTTAGCGGTTTCAATGCATTGTTTCTGGCTAGAACTCCACACATCGCTTCTCTGATCTAAACAGTGTGCTGCCCACCAGATAGCTTCACGAACGGGTAGGGCATGAGCAAAAAATTGGCATAAATCGAAATAGTGGGACTCATTGGATAGAGCTTCAATGGTGTCCGTGATAGAAGTATCTTCTGTCAACAGTGAGAGCGTCTCTTCAGAAGCCTTAAAGCGTTGTATTATTTGTAAGCCTGATTTATAAGGGATTTTTTTAAGTGTCATTAGTTCACCTTCACTATTGCGCCTTTAAGCTCACCCATTACGCCGCCATCAAACGTCGCTTTTAAGCCAGATTTAAACTCTGCACTTAACTGGCCTTCCGCACTTAGCGTGGTATCGGCACCAATGTCTACGCTTAGTCCTTTGATCGTATTAGAGCTTGTTGCTTCTAAGCTCGTTGTCAGGCCAGATATTTTGTTGGCAGATGTCGCTTTACTCGTCACGTTGACACCTTCTAACGTGAGACCACTACTCGCTTTGATATCAATATTTGTCGCTTCGATTGAGATAGCAGAAGACGACATGGAGATCTTGCTTGAGCCTACGACAAGATCGAGGGAATCACTGCCCTCCAATTTGATGGCCTTTCCTTTTTCTGACAATGTCTTTGTCACTTCCAGTGTGTAATTATCTTCGGTAGTCACGGTGATTTGTTTCGTTACCGTCTGTGCCAGTTCACCCTTAATGGTTTCCGTTTGGTTCTCTTCCACTTCACTCGTTAAATCTTTTGCGGCGTGCATGTAGATAAGCTCATTATCTTTCTTGTCATCAAAATAAAGTTCGTTTGATAAGCCTTCCAATTGCGTTCTAACGCCTGACTTTGTTGCATTCTCTTCTTTGTAAGGAGGGCTATTTTTACTGTTGTATACGCTGCCTGTAATGATGGGCTGGTCAGGGTCACCATCTATAAAAGAGATGAGAACTTCATGACCAACACGAGGAACAAACTGACTGCCATAGCCCGATCCTGCTAGCATTTGGGCCACTCGAACATAGCAACTGGTTTTATCGCCGCTGGTTTCCGTATCCCAGTGAAACTGTATCCGGACCCGACCATGATCATCTTGATTGATTTCACCGGCAGTTGAGCCCGCAACGACGGCGCTTTGTAGACCCGCGATCTTTCTCTTACTAAGTGGTTCAGGATAGTGAGGGGTGTCTTTCGCGATGAGTCTTGCTGATGAAGTGACGCCATCTTGAGAGTAGGCTGTATCAAGTGCAATAACACTGTACTCACCGAGTAGTGATTTATCGAGATGGCTATCTAATGTGAACCAGCTTCCTACTGCAAAGCTATCATGACTCGCCTGAGCCTCAACCAACTGGAAGTTCTGTTCAAGTTGTTCTAGGCGACGCTTCGCGAGATTACTTGCTAAATCTGTTTTGTCACCAAGAATGCCAAGCGGCGGGTACTGGACAGAAGTCAACTTTGTATTGTTTGCGATCGTGTGGCTCGATTTCGTGGCTTTACTGGTGACCAACTTGGTCTGGCTGTCATCATAAGCACTCAGTTCAATGCTCGCTCCATGAAAGCTAGACATTGGCTGCCATAACTCAATGAGTGGGTTGTTCCCAGATGGGGTTTCAACCATATCAAATTTGCTGACGTTTGCTTTTTCAAAGGGTGTTTGAGCGTCTTGAATGACTAAAGTATGACCTGAACTCGAGTAGGTAAAATAATAGTGGAGCCCTTCCTCGGCTAGAAGTCGACACACAAAGTCGAAATCAGACTCGTCATATTGAAGGCAATACTCCCTTTTGGCGCTAGGTAAGCTGCCATACTTAACTTCACCGCTAAAGCCCGCTTGGGAAAAAATATCAGAGACAATATCTTTTGTAGACTGGTTTTGATAAACGCGAAAATTGTGCGTGTGCTTGAGCAACCAAAACCAAGGCCTCAAGATAATATTATACGATGAGTATTGAAGCTTATCGTCCATTCCATTGTGTTGAATGTGTGTAATAACACCATTCACCGTATTGGATAGCTTTAAGCTTCCTGACTGGTTGATGTAATGGTTGACGGCAATGTTTTGACCCAACTGGCTTTCGATAGAGAAAGACTTAGAGACAAGCGTTATTTCAATTTTGAACGGCTCAGACAGTGCTTCATGGATCTTACTAGTCGTTACAACATGCTCGATGCCATTGTAGTCAATGGCAGAAATGGAACTTGCAGAAGCACTGAATTGTTCAGCCATTGGTCGTCCTTTTCCCAAACTTAATGCGCTATAGGGCGTATAAATGTGAGTGTATTATTTGTGATCATTGTTAATGATTCATTAAATACAGGCCCTTTGCAAGTGATGGTGAATTCTTGCTCTGTTTGAAAAATAAGAGATTTTTTGATTTTAGTCGCATTTTTGAACAGATCAGCAAGAGTGAGTGTATTAGAGTTTCCCTCTAGATGGTTGATGTGTAAGGGGTTGGGGTTGAAAGATCGTTTTGGTCACTGTTTTTATAATAAGCTTATAATTTATTAGAGAATTGTATGAATTTAAACTAGTCTGATCAGCTGAAAGGTTATGCTACCCATTGTATAAATGCAGAGTGCATAAAAATTTCTCTAACTAAAACCAAAGCCATGGAGGGCAAGGTTAATGGGATCACAGCGTCCGCCTAGAAAATACTCTATCCGATTTACTGTTGGAAGTATGTTCGTATTGACGACTTTATTAACCACGTTGTGTGCCATTTCTGTCCAGTATTATTTTTCGAGACAAATGTCTGAAGAGCTGGTTTTGACTAAACTGTCGGTGACTTCATCCAAGGTTAGCGAGCATATCCAGAAAATAGATAGGAATGCATCGAATGTTGCTCGTTTGCTCAAAAATATTTCTTTAGTGACGAAATATCAGTTTAGTGAAAAACAAGTTACAACGATTTTTACCCAAGCACTCGAAGATAACCCCGCGTTTTACAGTATTTATTGGGGGAATGATAACGATGATTTTTTCCAAATTATCAATCTAGAATCTTCACCGATCGTAAGGGATAAAATCAGTGCTCAATCCAGTGATAGATGGGTAATTATTAAAATATCTGGCTCCAAAGAGAGTCGTATTAGGAAAACCCGCTACTTTACAGAAGAGTTTGTTGAGTCTAGGCATGTTATCGAAAATAGTAATTACTACCCAACTCAGCGGCCTTGGTATGGTGAAGCGTCACAAGAAAGTGTTTTTAAAACAGAACCTTATCTTTTTCAACATTTAAAGATTACGGGTCAAACTTACGCAGTAAAGACTCATAACTCTGTTGTGGGTATCGATATTGTTCTGTCATCGGTTAGCTCGCTTATTTCACCTGCGTCTTTAGGGTTATCGGACTCACCTGGCGTTGAGTCATTTTTATTCAATAAGCAAGGAAAAGTTATTGCGTCCAGCCATTTGACTCAAGACACGTTGACAATTCCTTCGGCGAAGCCATTGAAACTGGACAGGAGAAATCAAAATATTTTAGATCTAACCCGCTCTTTACTCGTCTCGAACCAGAACGATTGGGGCCCATTAGACTATTCATTAGCGGGAAAACCTAGAGGATATGCCGTCGACCTTTTAAAGCTAGTGAGTGATATGACTGGTTTAAGGTTTGAGTTCGTCAATGGCTTTCGTTGGCAAGAGCTGACGGAAAAGTTTGAACGTGGTGAACTCGACATATTGCAGTCGACTTACTCGACAGAAAGCAAAGAGCAGACGTTAAGTGTTCCCCTTTATACACTGCCACTTGGTGTTGCAACGAGTCATGAGTTTATAACGAGTACACTGAATTCAATCCCATCACCGATTGCAATAGTTAAAGGCCGAGGTTTAGAACAGACATTTAACGATAACCCATCACTAACATTCCATAATGCATCGACGATTGAAGAAGCCATGACATGGTTAGCGGAAAATAAGGTGGCATCGGTTATTGATGCTTTACCTGTGCTTGATAGCTATAAAACACGCGTCTATAACGAAGATCTACACATCAACTCGCTAGAACCGGCCCATCTAGCCAATTTCCATCTGAGAATGAAGAAAAGCGACCAAGCTGTTCTTAACCTAATCAATTTGGCGATTGCAAATGTCACCGAAGAGCAGTGGCTGTTGCTCAATGAGAAATGGCTTAAAAAACAAACTAGGCAAGAGACAATGTTGCCTTACTCCGAAATAGTCTCTTTAGTTCAGCACCCGCTTGAGAAAAACCAGATGACTAAGGTCAGTATAAATGGAGAAGACCGATATTTATATTTAACGCCGATGGGCCCTGACGGTTCTGCTACGGAATATTTCGCTGTGATCGTGCCTGAGCAAGTGGTCTACGACAAAGTCATACCCAAAGTGCTAGTAACTATCGGTGCTAGCTTACTTGTGTTGTTTGGCCTGTTACCGCTCGCTTGGATCTTTGGTAATCCGATTGTGAAGCCCGTTGGTTTATTAACAAAGGAAACGACCAAAGTATCACTTCGACAATTTGATGATGTTCATCATGTGCAGTCGCGGATCAAAGAGGTATCTGAACTTTCTGACTCTATGGTTGAAATGGTTGATGAAATTAGAAGCCACCAGAAATCGCAAGAAGAACTGGTAGAAGCCTTCATCAAGCTTATCGCACAAGCCATCGATGAGAAATCACCCTACACGGCTGGTCATTGTAATCGTGTGCCTGAAATTGGGATGTTGTTGGCTAAGGCTGCAGAAAATGCCGATTCTGGAAAATTCAAAGAGTTTACGTTTAAAAATGATAAAGAACGTAGAGAGTTTCAAATTGCAGCGTGGCTCCATGATTGTGGAAAAATCACGACTCCAGAACACATTGTCGACAAAGGGACAAAACTGGAAGCAAATTACAATCGTATTCACGAGATAAGAATGCGATTTGAGGTACTTTGGCGTGACGCAGAGATTCATTATCTAAAACAGATTCATGTTGAACGAGCCGATAGTGATGCAGCTTTAGCGGAGTTCAATGACAAATTAGAACAGCTTAAGGAGGATTTCAAATTCATTGCTGAGTCGAACGTTGGCAGCGAGTTTATGCGAGATGAAAGTATTGAGCGGATGAAAAAAATAGCCTCTACAACCTGGCAGAGAAACTTCGATAATACGCTAGGGCTTTCGCCGTTTGAAGAACTTGAACGTGGTGGGAAAAACTCGAACGAGTATGGACAAACGCTACCTGTAACAGAGAGGCTTTTATCTGACAAACCCGAGCATATTATTAAACGAATCAGACCAATGGTGTTTGATCCTAAATTAAACATAAAGGTAGAGGTGCCTAAAAACCTGTATAACCTGGGCGAAGTGTACAATTTGTCTGTTCGTAGCGGGACTTTGACCCCTGAGGATCGATTCAAAATTAACGAACATATGATCAGCGGTATCAAAATGCTGAACAACATTCCTTTCCCACCGGAGCTTAGTCAAGTTCCACGATACGCATCAACACACCATGAAACGCTGAAAGGTACAGGTTATCCAAGAAAGCTAACCAAAGACGATTTGTCTATTCCTGAAAGAATCCTCTCGATTGCGGACGTGTTTGAGGCATTAACTGCCGCAGACAGGCCGTACAAAAAAGCCAAACCGGTCAGTGTTGCTATTGATATCATGTACAAAATGGCCTCTGATGAGCATCTGGACATGGATCTATTCTTACTGTTTCTTGAAAGTGGCGTGTACAAAGAATACGCGGATAAATACTTACCCGAAAACCAACTTGATCACGTTGATGTGAGTAAGTACACGAGCCGGACCTCTCTTGCTAAAAGCGAAGGGCGTAGACAAACGGCGTCGTCATTTTAGGTCTTCAGAGTGCTGATTTATAAATGGCCTATACCGATTACCTAGGTAGGCATACTGATTAGCTTGAATTGTTGACATACTATTTTATTCCTAAGGTCTCCTAATAACGAACAAACACCTAACTATTTGATAAGTGTTTGAACTATCTATATTTAGCCTTTGGTTCTTGCGATTCTTTCTCCTATTTTCATCTAATACATTAGTCTAAATTGTCGACAATTTTCTTGATTGTCGACATATTTGTCGTCTAAATTATATTCATAGAGCAAGATTGTTGACAACATTGCGGCAATTAAAGGATATAGGCTAATAATATGAATACCTCAACGGGTAGCGTTTCCATCAATGCTGTAGACATTGTCAGCGAAGCGAAAACAACGAATGGCGACAAAGAGAATACGAAATCAGATAATTTAACGGAGTATCTGATTGAAGCTATTGTGAGCGGTGAAATCTCACCTGGAAGCAAAATATCAGAGCCCGAACTGGCAAAGCGCTTTACAGTCAGCCGAGGCCCGTTACGTGAAGCCATCATGCGCGTTCAAGGATTAGGTCTGATAGAGCGTATTCCCCATGTAGGTGCCAGAGTTATCGCCTTTTCAGAGGAGAAACTATTAGAACTTTATGCGGTTCGAGAGGGGTTAGAAGGTATGGCTGCGAGGTTAGCTGCTCGTTACATTACCGACGAAGAGGTCATCCAGCTAGAAGTTGTACTGGCAACCCATTCTAAGCATATTGATGAAGTGAGCGGTGCATCTTATTTTCATCAGCATGGCGATTTTGATTTCCACTATAGAATCATTAAAGCCAGTCGAAACAGCAAACTCGTCTCCTTACTGTGTGACGAGCTGTATCACTTGCTACGTATGTATCGCTACCAATCCCCCCGCTCACAATCTAGACCCAACGAAGCCTTGGAAGAGCACAAATATATTCTACGAGCGATTAAGAACAGAGATGAGGAACTGGCCGAAATGCTAATGAGAAGGCACATATCGGGGAGTCGACAGTTAATTGAACAACAAATCAAATTGAATGATTCTGCTTTGAAAAAATAGAGATCGAGGGCAAAGACATGGAAATGACACCTGGCAACAAATTTAGACAAGCAGTAAAGGACAATGACCCTTTACAAATCGTCGGTACGGTTAATCCCTATTGTGCAATGATGGCTAAAAATACGGGGCATCAAGCTATCTACCTATCCGGTGGTGGTATAGCCAATGCGTCGTATGGGTTACCCGATCTTGGGATTACTACACTAAATGATGTATTGGTCGACGTGGAAAGAGTGACCAACGCGTGTGATTTGCCACTATTAGTGGATATTGATACGGGGTTTGGTGGGGCGTTTAATATCTCACGTACGATTAAATCGATGGAGAAAGCGGGCGCTGCTGCCGTCCACATGGAAGACCAAGTAGCTCAAAAGAGATGCGGACACCGACCGAATAAAGCCATTGTCAGCCAAGCTGAGATGGTGGATCGAATCAAAGCGGCCACCGATGCCAGAACCGATGGCAGTTTTGTCATTATGGCGCGCACAGACGCCCTTGCTGTAGAAGGTATTGAGCATGCTATTGAGAGAGCGATTGCTTGTGTAGAAGCGGGCGCTGACATGATTTTTCCAGAAGCGATGAACAAACTTGAACAATATGTACAGTTTTCAGCGGCATTAGAGTCAGCAACCGGCAAGCACGTTCCAATATTGGCAAACATTACAGAATTTGGTCAAACACCACTATACGGCTGCAATGAGTTGGCAAAGTCCAATGTCGATATGGTTTTGTACCCACTAAGTGCATTTAGAGCGATGAATAAAGCCGCAGAAATGGTTTATCGCCATTTACTGGAAGAAGGTAACCAAGAGGCTTTAATTGACTCGATGCAGACTCGAAAAGAGTTGTATGAACACCTCAACTATCATGATTATGAAAACAAGCTTGATCAGTTGTTTTCAGCGAATAAGTAAATATAAAAAGAATAAATCTAATCCAATAATGTGAAATCGTTAATTCGTTATACCGTGCCAAAGAGTACAGGCGAGTTAACCTAGAAAAGGAGTTCTATATGTCGTCATCAGCAACTGCCGTTAAAAATCCAGCCATCGGGGGCGCTGGGCTTCGAGGTCAAAGTGCAGGCACCACAGCGTTATGCACAGTGGGTCAAACAGGTACTGGGCTAACTTATCGTGGGTACGATATTACTGATCTAGCGAACAACGCTCAATTTGAAGAGGTTGCGCACCTGTTACTGAGAGGGCACCTACCAGATCAAAAAGAGCTCAATGATTACAAAGCGTTACTGATCAAACAGCGAGGATTGCCTGAAGCGCTTAAGCAGGCGTTAGAACTGATTCCAGCATCTGCTCACCCTATGGACGTCATGAGAACAGGGTGTTCTATGTTGGGCAACCTAGAGCAAGAAACGGACTTTTCAGAGCAACAATCCGCAACAGAGCGAATGCTCGCACTATTCCCTGCAATGATCTGTTATTGGTATCGTTTTAGTCATGATGGCATACGCATTGAAACGTCAGACAGCAGCGAAGATTGTATTGGCGGGTATTTCCTGAAAATGCTGACTGACCAGTCTCCAAGCGAGCTGCATAAAAAGGTCATGCACTGTTCTCTCATTTTGTACGCTGAACACGAGTTTAACGCGTCGACCTTTGCCGGCCGGGTATGTGCCTCTACATTATCTGATATCCATTCCTGTATTACGGCGGCGATTGGCACGTTACGCGGTCCACTACATGGTGGCGCAAACGAGGCTGCGATGGATATGATCAAAGACTGGCGAACTGCTGACGAAGCCGAGCAGGAAATTCTAAAAATGCTCGCAAACAAAGATAAGATCATGGGTTTTGGTCATGCTGTTTATCGAGAGAGTGATCCACGAAATGCACTCATCAAACGTTGGTCAAAAGAACTGTCACTTTCTGTTGGTGATACTCAACTCTATAGCGTATCCGAACGGGTTGAGTCAGTGATGAAAAGAGAGAAGGGGCTGTTCTGCAATGCCGATTTCTTTCATGCATCGGCCTATCACTTCATGGGCATTCCAACCAAATTATTTACACCTATTTTTGTTATGAGCCGTCTAACCGGCTGGGCAGCGCACGTTTATGAGCAACGTGCTAACAACAGAATTATCCGACCAAGTGCGGATTATGACGGGCCAGATCACCAAGATTGGTTACCAATTAGCGAGCGTTAACAAACTGCGTCGTGTTCTTCGCTTGTGGATAATCAAGCGAAGAGTTGAAGGGACTATTTTGATTTAAGGATGGCGGCAATGTCAGACTCCAACACAGTAAACAAACAGGGTAAGACCAACTATCGCAAGATCTTACCTGAAACCAATCTAGAGTATTTTGATGCGCGTGAGGCGGTAAACAGCCTATCGCCCAACGCTTATGATGCACTGCCATATACATCGCGCATTTTAGCTGAGCAGCTTGTGAGACGATGTGAAGCTAGCGAACTGAATGATTGCCTGCTGCAGCTTATTGAGCGTAAGCAAGATCGCGACTTCCCATGGTACCCAGCGAGAGTCGTCTGTCACGATATTCTTGGACAAACCGCTCTTGTTGACCTCGCTGGATTACGTGATGCCATTGCGGATCAAGGTGGCAACCCTTCTAAGGTGAATCCGGTTGTCGAAACACAGCTAATAGTCGATCACTCTTTGGCTGTAGAACACGCAGGATTTGATACAGAGGCGTTCGACAAAAACCGAAGTATTGAAGAGCGTCGAAACGAAGACAGATTTCATTTCATAGAGTGGTGTAAAACAGCGTTTGAAAATGTGAATGTTATTCCTGCAGGCAATGGAATCATGCACCAAATTAACTTGGAAAAAATGTCGCCAGTTATCCAAGCAAAAAACGGCATTGCGTTTCCTGATACCTGTGTTGGAACCGACAGTCACACACCACACGTCGATGCATTAGGGGTATTGGCGATCGGAGTTGGTGGCCTGGAAGCTGAAACTGTAATGTTAGGCCGACCGTCGATGATGCGCCTCCCTGACATTGTTGGCGTAAAACTGGTTGGTAAAAGGCAGTCTGGTATTACAGCAACAGACATCGTACTCGCGATTACAGAGTTTTTGAGGCAAGAGCGTGTTGTTTCAAGCTACTTAGAGTTCTTTGGCGAGGGAAGTAAAGACCTAACCATCGGTGATCGTGCAACCATATCCAACATGACCCCAGAATACGGCGCGACTGCTGGGATGTTCTATATTGATGAACAAACCATCAATTACTTAAAATTGACCGGGCGAGACCCCGAACAGGTCGATCTCGTAGAGAAGTATGCAAAGCACACAGGTCTATGGGCTTCAGATTTGGAAAGTGCGCAGTACCAAAGAGTGCTGACTTTTGACCTCTCGACAGTCGAACGAAACATGGCTGGCCCTTCAAACCCCCACAGACGTTTACCAACTTCTGAACTGGCAACCCGAGGCATTGCGGGATCCTGGGAAGAAAAAGATGGATTAATGCCTGACGGGGCGGTCATCATTGCGGCTATTACCTCATGCACCAATACGAGTAATCCGAGAAATGTTGTCGCAGCAGGTTTGATCGCAAAGAAAGCCAATAAGATGGGTTTAGCGAGAAAACCTTGGGTTAAAACATCATTTGCACCGGGTTCAAAAGTCGCAAGGCTCTACTTGGAAGACGCAGGATTATTGCCAGAGCTTGAAACCCTAGGGTTTGGAATTGTTGGGTATGCCTGTACGACGTGTAATGGTATGAGTGGAGCGTTAGACCCTTCCATACAAAAAGAGATTGTTGACCGAGATCTCTATTCAACGGCTGTGCTCTCAGGTAACCGCAATTTTGATGGTCGAATTCATCCTTATGCCAAACAAGCATTTTTGGCCTCTCCTCCACTTGTTGTTGCCTACGCTCTAGCGGGGACGATACGGTTTGATATCGAGAAAGATAGCCTAGGTTATGACGAGTGTGGAAAGCCTATTTACTTAAACGATCTGTGGCCAACCGATGAAGAGATCGATGCCGTCGTCAATCGTCACGTTAAACCAGAGCAGTTTAATCAAATCTATGTGCAAATGTTCAAGCCCAGTGATAGCGGCAAAAGTAGTAACCCTCTCTATGATTGGCGTTCAAAGAGTACTTACATACGTAGGCCTCCCTACTGGGAAGGCGCGCTTGCTGGCGAGCGAAGTCTAACATCAATGAGACCGCTTGCTATTTTAGGTGACAACATCACCACTGATCATTTATCGCCGTCCAATGCCATTCTTGCCTCGAGTGCTGCTGGTGAGTATTTGGCAAAAATGGAGGTACCAGAAGAAGACTTTAACTCTTACGCGACGCATCGAGGTGATCACTTAACCGCTCAAAGAGCAACCTTCGCCAACCCGAAACTATTCAATGAGATGGTGATGAAAGACGGTGAAACCGTTCAAGGATCACTAGCGCGAGTGGAGCCTGATGGGCAAGTGATGCGTATGTGGGAAGCCATCGAGACTTACATGAGTCGAAAGCAACCATTAATAATTGTAGCCGGCGCCGACTATGGTCAAGGCTCTTCTCGGGACTGGGCTGCAAAAGGCGTCCGGTTAGCGGGGGTTGAAGTCATTGTTGCAGAAGGGTTTGAACGAATTCACCGGACGAACCTTGTTGGTATGGGTGTCTTGCCGCTTGAATTTAAAGAGGGGACAAATAGGAGAACACTCAATCTTGATGGTACAGAGCTCTATGATGTTGAAGGCAGAATCGAGCCCGGTAAAGATTTGTTGCTGATTATCACTCGCCTAAATAAAGAAACATTATCAGTCCCTGTTACTTGCCGATTAGATACCGAAGATGAAGTACGGGTCTACAACGCTGGTGGTGTTTTACAACGTTTCGCGAAAGACTTTCTAACGCAATAGGAGCCATGGTGATGAACAAACAAATCAGAATACCCGCGACTTATATGCGTGGCGGGACCAGTAAAGGTGTCTTTTTTAGCTTGGAAGACTTACCTATCTCAGCACAGAGACCAGGCTCTAAGCGTGATGAACTTTTACTTCGAGTGATAGGAAGCCCTGATCCTTATGGGAAGCAAACCGATGGTATGGGAGGGGCAACCTCAAGTACCAGTAAAACAGTCATCGTTTCGAAGAGCACCCAGCCAGAGCACGACGTCGATTACTTGTTTGGTCAAGTATCAATTGATAAACCATTTGTCGATTGGGGAGGTAACTGTGGGAATCTTTCTGCTGCTGTTGGGCCGTTTGCTATTCATGCTGGGCTTATTGATGTCGAGCGGGTTCCACTGAATGGCACGGTTGACGTACGAATTTGGCAAGCCAATATAAGAAAAACCATTATTGTGAAAGTTCCAATAGTTGATGGAGAAGTACAAGAAATGGGGAGTTTTGAGTTAGACGGAGTGACGTTTCCTGCGGCTGAAATCCCCGTTGACTTCATTGAACCTGCGGGCGAGGCCGGATCTCTGTTTCCAACAGGGAATCTAATCGACAAGCTTACTGTCCCCAACGTCGGAACCATTGAGGTAACGCTTATCAATGCAGGGATTCCTACCATTTTTGTGAATGCGGAATCTATCGGATACAAAGGAACAGAACTCCAACCTGACGTTAATGGCGATGAAAAAGCCCTCGCAATGTTTGAAACCATTCGCGCCTATGGGGCCTTAAAAATGGGCGTCATTAAAAGTGTCGAAGAGGCCGAAAAATCGCAGCATTCCCCTAAGGTCGCCTTCGTTTCAAAAGCGCAAAGTTACACGAGTTCGAGCGACAAAATCGTTGACGAAACAGAAATAGATATCAATGTTAGAGCCATGTCAATGGGTAAACTGCACCACGCCATGATGGGAACAGCAGCGGTAGCAATAGGCGCTGCTGCTTGTGTCACTGGTACACTGGTTAATCAAGCCGCAGGAGGGGATGAAAGAGAGTCCGTAGTATTTGGACACCCTTCAGGTACCTTGAAAGTGGGAGCATCAGCAAATGAAACAGAACGAGGTTGGGTGGTCGAAAAGGCAACAATGAGTCGTAGTGCCCGTGTGTTGATGGAAGGACATGTTAGAGCACCTTTTGAACTATCGGAACAGAAAGAAATTGTCACGGAGGAGACATACGATGAATGTTAATCAAAGTACGAATGGCAGCGTAAACAGCACTCTGAGCTATCAAGAAGAGTATGACTACTCTAAGAATGATCCAGCCTCATTTTGGAAGGAGCAAGCGAACCAAATAGAGTGGTTTGAGCCCCCAAAGACGATCATTGAAACCGATTCTAACGGAATAGAGCGTTGGTTTTCAGATGGAGTATTAAACACGTGTTGGTTGGCTCTAGATTATCATTGCGACAATGGGCGTGGGGAAAAGACGGCACTTATTTATGACTCTCCAGTGACAAATACCAAAGAGACCTTTACCTATCATCAGATGCGCGACCAAGTAGCTAAAGTTGCAGGCATGCTAGCGGATCTTGGGGTGGAAAAAGGCGATAGAGTTGTTATCTACATGCCAATGATTCCAGAGGCAGCAATGGCAATGCTCGCGTGTGCTCGAATAGGTGCAATACATTCTGTCGTGTTCGGTGGATTCGCACCCAGTGAATTGGCGGTTCGGATAGAAGATGCTGAGCCAAAGGTTGTAATGACAGCTTCATGTGGCATAGAAATCACGAAAGTCCTGCCTTACAAACCACTCGTCGATAAAGCGATTATGGATAGCCGCTGGAAGCCAAGCCATGTTTGTGTATTGCAACGTGAGCAGTGCATAGTTGAACTGAACTCGACAAGGGACATTGACTGGAAACTTGCGGTAGATAAGGCGCTTCCTCATGCCTGTGTTCCTGTTTTGTCGACGGATCCTCTTTATATATTGTATACGTCAGGAACAACGGGTAAACCAAAGGGTGTTGTCCGTGATAATGGCGGACATGCTGTTGCAATGAAATACTCAATGAGCACGATTTATAATATGCCTCAAAGCGGCGTATTTTGGGCTGCCTCTGATGTTGGTTGGGTCGTGGGCCACTCATACATCGTCTATGGCCCTTTAATTCACGGCTGTACGACAGTCTTGTTTGAAGGAAAACCGGTAAGAACGCCAGATTCTGGAGCGTTCTGGAGAGTCTGTGAAGAGTATAAAGTAGATGTTTTGTTCTCTGCACCAACGGCATTTCGAGCAATAAAGAAAGAAGATTCGGAAGGGAGCCTGCTCGAGCATTATGACTTGTCTCATCTAAAGACAATTTTTATGGCCGGAGAGCGCTTAGATCCGCCGACGTTAGATTGGGTCACATCAAAAACAGATAAACCCGTTGTCGACCATTGGTGGCAAACGGAAACGGGTTGGGCGATCGCAAGTAACCCGATCGGCCTTGAAGCGATGCCAATCAAAGCGGGCTCAGCGACCAAGCCTGTCCCTGGCTATCAAATAGAAGTACTCAATGAGATTGGTGATTCTCTGAAGGCGAATCAACAGGGGTTTGTCGCTTTGAAAAGGCCTTTACCACCTGGGTGTCTGCCAACGGTGTGGCGTAACCATGACAGGTTTGATTCTGGGTATCTATCTCAATTCCCGGGTTATTATGTATCTGGTGACGGTGGTTACTTAGATGAAGACGGCTACCTTTTCATCATGGGAAGAATTGATGATGTGATTAACGTAGCAGGGCACAGACTTTCAACCGGTGAGATGGAAGAAATAGTCGGAGGTCACCCCGCGGTTGCAGAATGTGCGGTGGTGGGTGTCCATGATGATTTGAAAGGGCAGCTTCCATTAGGGCTGGTGGTCCTGAAAGACGGAATGAAGGTTAATGATAGCGATCTGGAAGTCGAGCTTGTCGGTAAAGTCAGAAATGAAATAGGGGCCGTTGCTTGCTTTAAACATGCCCTCGTTGTCGACCGTCTTCCTAAGACGAGGTCTGGGAAGATACTACGGCGTGTTATTCGACAAATTGCCGATGGTGAGCAATATACCGTCCCTTCAACGATAGACGATCCGACTAGCCTAGTAGAGATTGAGCGAGCGTTGGATGAATCGACTTAAACACATACATCAAACTCGATAACGCTATTCATATTGAAATACGCTAGAAAGCCCCGATTATAAGGGGCTTTTTTTCGTTAGTTTGTTTACAATCGTCATTAATTGTACTTTGTTTGTGTCGCGAAAATATTATGCCATCTATTTCAATATCGCCTGCCAAGAGCTCTGAACTAGAGCAGCTAAACGATTTGATGTTTGAGTTACATAATGAGCATCACCTGTCTTGCCCTGAGTTTTTTAAAACTGCCGAAGAGATCGAGCAAGAAAAAAGTATTGCTCGATACATGGATGATCCTGAATGCATCGTGTTTGTTGCTAAGGCTGAGCAAAAAGTCGTTGGATTTATAACGGGTCATTTTTGTGAGTTGGTATCGACCGTCAGTAAGCCGATACAGATGGGCAGTATTGATGAACTTTACGTGACACCGAGTTATCGAAACCGAAGCGTGGCAAAAGAGCTCTGTGCAACGCTTCATCAGAGGTTTAAAGATTATGGGGTCACTCAGGTATTTGTAGAGGTTTGGGAGTTCAATGGTCCGGCAAAATCTCTATATGAGCAATTAGGTTTTGAGCAGCACATCAACTGGTTACGTAAGGCGATTTAGCAGTCGCAGTTATAGATTTATATGGAAGGATTTAATGTGATTAAGCAGCTTAGTGTGCTTGTTTTGTTCGTATTTTCAATGTTGTTTTCAACGCTCTCCCTGTCCTCTGAAATGCCAGAGACAATTCGAGGTTCGCTTTGTGTTGTAAAAGCGGACGACAAAATGGTGTTAGTTAAAGAGATATTAACAAATAAGATATCGTTACCAGGCGGAACCATAGATCCAGGCGAAGCGCCAAGCCTCACCGCCCAGAGAGAAACATGGGAAGAAACAGGCCTAGTTGTGACTGTTGGAGATGTACTCGGTTATACAGAAACGGCTGTTATCTACGATTGTATTTCTGACTCTGAAGTCATTGCCTATGACTACCCGAATAAGCTTAACGCAAACGAAATGCCGATCTGGTTCGCACCTCATTATGGTATCGAAGTGTCTAATGCCATGCTGCTCTCACCTGACAGGCTTGCCAGTGAAGAGTATCGCTACCCAGGCCAATGGGACGAAATCAAGGACATGTATAGTCGGGCAACGGATCAGCCAGTCACTTTTGTTAGAGACCTAATTGACGCCGCTCCTTTACTAAATCAACCGCAACTTAACTGGATAGTTGGCCTTCAGCAGTGGGTATCGTCGTTGCCTATGGCCGCGGAGCAAACGATCAACAGCGTAAACTTTGTTTTATCGCAGATAAATAAGCCATGGTTACTTTTGGTCTTGTTTCCTCTCGTTCTCTGGCGTTTCGGAAACGCTTTTGCGTATAAGCTATTTTTTGCTATTACAGTCACTTCACTTTTAAGCCTTGTGGCGCAGCAAGGCTTTAACCTAGCGAGGCCTCAGGCTTATTTCCCAATGTTTGAGTTTTCAACAAGCCATGGCTTTGGTTTCCCTAACTTAAGTATTGCAGTGTGGTTTTCTTCTTTCATATTGATATGGAGAGAGTTGAACCTAGAAACGAGAAAGGCCGCGACATTATGCTTTAGCGCTGTAATGTTGTTATTGATGATTTCAAAGTTTTACAGCGGAACCGCTTTTATTTGGGACTCTTTATTTGGTGCTGTACTTGGGGCACTTGTCGGTTGGCATATTATCCGTTTGGAAGGAAAAGAAGATGTCGATTTGCCGTCTATCTTACGTTCAAAAGGCTTGTGGATATCACTATCAGTGGTAACCGTTGCACTGAGCGTCATTTGGCCTCTCCCGACATTGTCTTATTGGTTGGCGGTCCTGATTACCATATCGGGCCTTGTGTTAACGTTTGATAGCCGCGAACAAAGCATAGAATTACACAAAGCAATCGGTATTGTCGCTTTTTTACTTGGCCTAAATGTCATTATTAACTTGGTTGCTTCATTGGTCTCTTACAGCAGTATTTGGTCATTGGTATTAGAGGCAATACGCTATCCAATCATCATGCTAGGTTACTTTTATCTCACTCTAAAACTAAGCAAGCGTCGTTCAGTCACTGTTAAAAAATAAACGCAAAACAAACCGCCCAGTCAGTATCAACGCAACGCTGGGCGGCCTTTCGCAGAACAACTTAGGCTAGAATGAATTTATCAATAACCGCTGCTACACCATGCTCGTCGTTGCTCGGAGCAATGTAATCAGCCAGTGCTTTAGTCTCTTCCATCGCATTACCCATCGCGACTCCCAAGCCTGCATACTTAATCATGTGGTTGTCATTTTCAGCGTCTCCAACACATATGACTTCACTTGGTAAAATATCCAAATGCTTCGCTATGGCTTCAACTCCTATTCCCTTATTGCTTTTTAAGCTCAGAAACTCTAGAAAGAAAGGGGCACTTTGAACAATGGTATATCGTTCATGGTATTCAGGGGCAAGCGCTTGAATTGCACTTGATAGTTTGTCGGGTTCTCCGACAATCATTGCCTTAATGATAGGGTGGTCATCTTCAAGTAAATCGAAATCCATTTCGGTGATCGTTAAACCATTGATTGTGGCTTCTAGCTGAGTGTATTGGCTCGTTTTCGGTGTGATGAGACCGTGCTCTTCTGAAAAGGCATGAACATCTAAGCCAAACTCTTTAGTTAACTTAGCGACTTCTTTCGCCGAACGGGCGTTGATAATGTTTCGATGAATAATCTCTTCATTCCCGAGCTCTTGCACCATAGAACCGTTGTAGTACAAGACAAATTCTTCGTCACCTGAGATATTGAGTTCTTGAAGTTTATCGACCATGCCATCAATAGGGCGACCGGAGGCCAGGACTACTTTTACTCCTTTATCACGAGCCAATGCGATAGATTTTTTTGTTGGCTCAGAAATTTGCTTGTCGCTATTAAGCAGAGTCCCGTCCATGTCGAGTGCAATCAGTTTATACATAACTTACCTAAAAATTTAGCAAAGACGCAGCTTAAAGAATTTTGGATTGTTGAGCTAGTGATACTTCTGTGAATATATCAAACTGGTCGTTAAGTGGTGAGGCTTTTCATTTGACCTTCGGGTTAGAGTCATTTATCGTCTCGAACCTAATTTGTAAGTCTTCGGGTTGATTAAGTTGTATAAGATTAATGAGATGTTTGAAACGATACAGGGTGAAGGGTTCTTTACTGGCGTTCCATCTGTATTTGTTCGCCTGCAGGTATGTCCTGTCGGCTGTTCCTGGTGTGATACCAAACAAACATGGGAGGCGTTAGAGTCTGATGAGCGTCCAATCAATGAAATCTTAGTAAAAACTGAAGACAATCCGCATTGGTGCAGTGTAACTGCGGCTGATATCGTGAGGTTGTACCAAGAGCAAGGTTATACCGCTAAACACATCGTGATTACAGGTGGTGAGCCTTGTATCTATGACCTTGTTCCTTTAACTCAGGCATTTGAAGAACTAGGCTGTCAGTGCCAGATTGAAACGAGTGGTACATATGAAGTTCGCGTAACCGATAAAACATGGGTGACAGTGTCACCAAAGGTGGCAATGAAAGGAAAGTTTCCTATTGAACCGAGTGCAATGTTACGTGCGAATGAAATTAAACACCCTGTTGGAACACAAAAAGACATCGATCATCTGGATAATTTACTAGACCAAACTGAGTTAAGTATTGGAACCGTAATCGCTTTGCAACCTATCAGTCGGAAGCCAAGGGCGACTCAGCTTTGCATTGAAACATGTGTTAAACGAAACTGGCGCTTGTCGATCCAGACTCATAAATATTTGAGCATTGCATAGCGAAAGTGAACTAAGTTAAGTTGGAATGAAGATGAATAAAGCAGTTGTTGTTTTTAGTGGCGGGCAAGATTCGACCACCTGTTTGGTTAAAGCATTAAAAGAGTTTGATGAAGTTCATGCGATTACGTTTGATTATGGGCAGCGGCATAGTCTCGAAATCGATGTGGCAAAAGAGTTGGCTTCAAAGCTTGGTGTTTCGGCCCATAAAGTGATGGACGTTACCTTATTAAACGAATTGGCGATAAGCTCACTAACGCGTGATGACATCCCTGTGTCACATGAACTTCAAGAGAACGGCTTACCGAACTCATTTGTTCCAGGGCGTAATATTCTATTCCTCACACTTGCAGGTATTTACGCGTATCAGATTGGTGCGAGTACCGTTATTACTGGCGTATGTGAAACGGATTTTTCTGGTTATCCTGACTGCCGTGATGAGTTCGTAAAATCTATGAATACGGCGTTAGTGCAGGGTATGGATCGAGAATTTGAGATCGCAACACCGCTTATGTGGCTAAACAAAGCAGAAACTTGGGCCATGGCAGATCACTATGGTGCGTTGGAGTTAGTAAGAAACCAAACCCTAACTTGTTATAACGGGGTGATTGGTGATGGTTGCGGCGATTGTCCATCTTGTGATTTGCGTAAAGCAGGATTGGAAGAATATCTAGAGAATAAAACTCAAGTTCTGGGAGATTACATCAGTAAATCATCGAGCTAGATGATAAAGGTGTTTTTCTGTAGCTTGGAAGAATATTGACAAAAACGTCGCATAGAAATGCGACGTTTTTTTGAATCTATTTTAGTTGACGACTTTCTCTAAGAAGAGCTTAGCAAGGTCTGAAGGTTCAATCTCTTTGCCTTCTAAAGATTCATTCCAGTTAGTACCAATTAGCACGCCGTCTTCAGCCAAAGTTAATAACCAGTCTTCAACAAAAATATCGATTGGAATCTCTAGCACTTCAAAGTCAGCCCATTCTTCGACATTATGAGTCTGTGCATCCTCTTTTGAAGACCAGAATGGCATCACTTCACTTTGTTCAAACTCACTTGAATCGCAAGCTAACCAACCTTCTTCATTTCGTAAACCCCAAACTAGTTTGTTTTGGCAAGTTTCAGCGACGAATAACTCAAGGTTAGCTTGAATATCAGCGGTTAATTTAGTCATGATAATGTTCTCGGTAGGTTAGACCGCGCTAGATTAACAC
>NZ_MCWZ01000285.1 GCF_002877365.1 Vibrio sp. 10N.261.55.A7 | reverse complement strand
CTTATCACCGAGAATAAGCCTTTAATACTAAGCACGCGTATTATCGACTGTAGCATTATTATCGAGAACGACATCTATGTTGCGTAAGCGTAGCCAAATACGAGATCACCACGAAGAGTCACGGCTATTCAAAAGTCGTGCTCTTGTTGCATTTGTTGGCATTATCCTGTTGATGGGCATCCTGCTCGCTAATTTGTACAACATCCAAATCAATCAATTTCAAGATTATAAAACTCGCTCGAACGATAATCGCATCAAGATTGTTCCTATCGCACCAAATCGAGGTCTAATCTATGACCGAAACGGGAAACTACTCGCGGAAAACAGACCGGTTTTTAACCTTGAGATCACCCTAGAAAAAGTCTCCAACATCGATCATACCATCACGGCTCTTCAGGAGTTACTGCCTGAGATTACTCCAGAACGTGTCGACGCTTTTACTCGGGAGCGACGCCAAACACGCCGCTTTAAATCTGTGCCTATACTCACGCAACTTTCCCAAGAACAAGTGGCGAAATTCTCAGTCAATCAGCATAAGTACCCTGGCGTTGCAGTAACTGCTAACTTAAAGCGCTATTACCCTTATGACGATGTTCTTACGCATGTCATTGGTTACGTTTCACGCATCAATGATCGCGATATGAAACGCCTTATTAGAGAAGAAAAGGACGCCAACTATCAAGCGACCCGTGATATCGGCAAGTTAGGCATTGAGCGGTTCTACGAAGATACACTGCATGGCATAGCGGGCTATCAAGAAGTGGAAGTAAACAGCCGTGGTCGCATCATACGAACGCTGAAATACGTGCCACCCGTTCCAGGAAAAGACATAGTTCTAAACCTTGATATCGATTTGCAGCTTTATGTTCATAAGCTCTTAGACAACCGCCGAGGCGCAGCGATCGTATTAGATCCTGAAGATAATGGCGTTCTCGCTATGGTTTCAAGCCCTAGCTATGATCCGAATGCTTTCGTACATGGTATTTCTAGCAAGGCATACAGTGCACTGCTTAATGATATCAACCGCCCGCTAGTGAATCGTGCCACCTTAGGGATCTATCCACCAGCTTCAACGGTAAAACCTTTCATTGCTGTCGCAGCGCTACAAGAAGGGGTTATCACGCCCAAAACCACTCGTAACGACCCTGGTTACTGGAAGATTCCTAATTCCAAAACAAGGCCGTTTCGTGATTGGTTACGTTGGGGACATGGTGTCGTCGATATTACAAAATCTATCGAAGAATCAGTGGATACCTTCTTTTACCAAATAGCCTATGACATGGGTATTGATAGGCTTTCAAGCTGGATGGCGATGTTTGGATTTGGTGAATATACCGGCATTGATATTCACGAAGAGAGCAAAGCCAACATGCCCACGCGAGACTGGAAAATGGCGCGTCATCGCACACCTTGGTATCAAGGGGACACCATTCCTGTCGGTATTGGTCAAGGCTACTGGACAGCAACGCCAATGCAAATAGCCAAAGCGACATCCGTATTAATCAATCATGGTGAAGTCACGGCACCACACTTGCTACGAGCAACGATTGAAAATGGAGAGCAGTTCGATTTACAACAGCTTGAAGAGTTTGAAACCTACCCTCCAATTACAGGTGTACCTGAAAAATACTGGGACATTGCGACAAATGGTATGCGTTTAGTGCACCACGGGAAAAAAGGAACGGCTCGACGTGCCTTCACGAACATGAAGTACGTCAGTGCTGGAAAATCCGGTACCGCCCAGGTATTCGGCCTTGCTGAAGATCAGGAATACAACGCAGAAGAGCTTGAAGAGCACCTTCGAGACCATGCTCTATATACAGGCTTTGCTCCATTTGAAGAACCGGGATTTGTCGTTACCGTTGTTTTAGAGAATGCTGGTGGAGGTTCGAGCAACGGTGGCCCTGTTGTAAGACGAATTTTTGACCACGCCGTACTTGGTGCGCAAGAGGAAAACGAATAATGATGTTTGATCCTGAAACAGGGAAAAATCGAGCGTTCTTCCAACGCTTCCACATCGATCTCCCTCTCCTATTAGGCATATTGGTTCTAATGGCGTTTGGCCTCATTGTCATGTACAGCGCGAGCGGACAAAGCTATGCGATGATGGACAGACAAGCCATGCGTATGGCCATCTCACTCGTCGTCATGGCAATACTGGCGCAGGTATCCCCACGCACGTACGAATCCCTCGCCCCGTTTTTGTTCTTTTGTGGTGTTGCTTTATTATTAGGCGTGCTTTTCTTCGGTGAGGCATCAAAAGGTGCGCAGCGATGGCTAAATCTAGGCTTTGTACGTTTTCAACCCTCAGAGCTGCTCAAACTCGCCGTTCCATTGATGATCGCTCGATATATAGGAAAACGCGCGCTTCCACCTAGCTTCAGAACCATCATCATTGCTTTGGTTATGTTATTTGTTCCGACCATACTCATCGCAAAACAACCTGATCTTGGTACCTCAATCCTAATTGCGGCTTCTGGAATCTTCGTGATTTTCTTAGCCGGTATTAGCTGGAAAATCATTTTTGCCGCCGTTTTGGCCGTCAGTGCTTTTGCACCGGTTCTTTGGTTTTACATCATGCGTGAATACCAGAAAGTACGTGTACGAACACTCTTTAATCCAGAGTCTGATCCATTGGGGGCTGGCTACCACATCATTCAAAGTAAAATAGCCATTGGCTCAGGTGGGCTATCAGGAAAAGGCTGGCTACAGGGAACTCAGTCTCAGCTGGAGTTTTTACCCGAGCGCCATACCGATTTTATTTTCGCTGTTATCGCAGAAGAATGGGGCATGATTGGTATCCTAGCCCTGCTCAGCATCTATCTGTTTATCATTGGAAGAGGCTTATATCTTGCCAGCCAAGCGCAAACCTCATTTGGCCGGATGATGGCAGGAAGTATCATTTTAAGCTTCTTCGTTTATATTTTTGTAAACATAGGGATGGTGAGTGGAATTTTACCTGTTGTTGGCGTGCCTCTGCCATTGATCAGTTATGGTGGCACTTCAATGGTGACCTTAATGGCCGGTTTCGGCATGTTGATGTCTATCCATACTCATAGAAATGCATTCTCAAAGGCAACATAATTAATGAACCTTAAGCACTGTACATTTGCTCTAGTGAGCGCTGCTGTTTTAGCTGGCTGTTCTTCCTCTGGTCGGTACGATATCGATAATGACGTCGCACCTAATACGCCTATATCGGTAGAACATATTGAAGATGCAGTCCCTCAATATGAACCTTATAGTTTAGGCGGAAATGGCAACTACACTTTGCGCGGCAACGACTACACCATCATTAAAAACGCAAAAGGGTTTAAAGAGTCAGGGCAAGCGTCATGGTATGGGAAAAAGTTTCATGGCCATTTAACCTCTAACGGTGAAATCTATGACATGTACTCAATGACAGCAGCGCACAAAACCCTGCCTATACCAAGCTATGTCAAAGTCACCAATACAGACAATGGTAAATCAACCATCGTTAGAGTAAATGATAGAGGCCCTTTTCACGAAGGTCGCATCATTGATCTTAGCTATGCCGCCGCGTACAAATTGGATGTCATCAAATCAGGTACAGCCAATGTCGACATTGAAGTAATCACAACGGAACGCCCAGACTCTGCACATAAGCAAAGCGCATTTCCAAGTTACATCGTTCAAGTGGCGTCCTCAAAACATCTCGACCGCTCACAGGCACTTGCTAATGATTTAACCCAAAAGCTATCCGTTGAGAGTTACGTGGATACCAATAAATCTATGCATCGCATTTTGCTCGGGCCTTTTACCGATTATGCGTTAACGCAAGATGCTCTAGAACAAGTGAAAGCACTAGGGTATACCTCAGCCTTCATTAGAAAACAGGTCGTCGGTCAGTAATTCACCCTAAAATCCGTGCTGCGTACGCGGCGCTGGCTTGCAAGGTGGTTTCTGTTAATATACGGACAGTTATAATAGAAATTATATATTTATCATGAAAAAAACATCACTATTTAATGCCATTCTAGTTAGCTCTATTGCACTTTCTGTAGGTCTATCAACAACCGTCTCAGCTTCACCTATCGTAG
>NZ_MCWZ01000284.1:12973-75286 GCF_002877365.1 Vibrio sp. 10N.261.55.A7 | reverse complement strand
ACTGGTACAGTAAAATGGTTCAACGAAACTAAAGGTTTCGGTTTTATTTCTCAAGATGACGGCGGTGCTGACGTATTCGTTCACTTCCGTGCAATCGTTTCTGACGGTTTCAAAACTCTTGCAGAAGGCCAAAAAGTGTCTTTTGAAGTAGAAGACGGTCAAAAAGGTCCTCAAGCTGCAAACGTTGTTGTTGCTTAATTAGCTTGTCGATTTAGACAGAATATTAAAAAGCAGGCCTAGGCCTGCTTTTTTTTGTTTCTCATTTCAGGAGCGGTGGCTCTTGCTTCTTCAACCATCACTGCCCTTTCTTATGCTTCAGCCTTGAGTTCTAGCGCTCATCCTTCTTGTAAACGGTCTTTAGGTATTCATCTTTTTGTTTCCATTGGTCATCTAACCATTTGTGGAAACGACGCTTAAACGCCTTATCATTGAAATAATCACCAGACACATCTTCATTCATTGGGTGGAGTTTTACATGAACAACAACTCGAGTTAAACGCCCTTTCAAGAGATCGGTAAAAGGCGTGTCTTGATTTTCTGGGTAGGCAAGAGTGATATCCACAATACCGTCAAGAAGATCCCCCATGGCATTGAGCGCGAATGCAACACCACCCGTCTTAGGCTTCAATAAATGCGTATAAGGTGTTCTCGCGGTCGCTAACTTCTCTTTATTTACACGCGTCCCTTCTACGAAGTTGACTAACGTCGTCGGGACAAAGCTGAATTTCTCACAAGCTTTATTAATGGCATTGAAATCATCATTTCTACGTTCTGGGTGCTTGATTAAGAACTCTCTTGAGTGACGCCTCATAAACGGCATATCTAAACACCAACAAGCCAACCCCACAAACGGTACATAAAGAAGTTCATGCTTTAAAAAGAACTTCGTCATTGGCATTTTATTTTTTAGTACAGAAGAGACAATAACGATATCAGCCCAGCTAATATGGTTGGACATCATCAAATACCATTGGTCTCTTGATAACTGCTCTTGCCCTTCAACCGTCCACTCTATTTTATTGTTCGTATTGAGCATCCATAGGTTAAACGTCGCCCATAGCCAAAACTGACAATTTGATAAACGGGTGAAGAAAACTTTGGCGCTTCTAAATGGCAAAACGGCTTTTATTAACGCTAAGAGACTCACGACAAGGGTAGTAAAAGCGGTATTAACAATGACTAATGATACAAACAGAACAAGGCGGAGATTTTCTAACATTACAAGAGATTCTAGAGACTAAAAGCGGCATTATAGCGAATAACTATCTAATATCGTAACAAATTTGTCATCTCGATATCTGGTGAGAAACCTTTCTCAGTAAACTGCCTATTTTACTAAGCCACTTGTTTCGCGAGATCGACAAATATCGGTTGATGTTCGTCACTAAAAGGCTCAGAATGGCGCACTTTTTGTCGCTCTAAGCAAATCTCCGATTTTTGCGATTGTTAAATGCCTTGGAATCATTCCACCGATGGGCAACGTACAACTTTTTCCATCGATAACATTTAATTGTCCCAAGTGACTGCTGCAGCTACCTTCATTGTTAATTGAGAATCAAATATATGGGTTTTACCTCACTCGGTCTTTCTGCTCCAATTTTAAAAGCTATTCAAGAACAAGGCTATGATACACCGTCTCCAATTCAAGCTAAGGCGATCCCAGCCGTACTTGAAGGCAAAGACGTGATGGCAGCAGCGCAAACGGGTACAGGTAAAACTGCGGGGTTCACGCTCCCAATCTTGGAAAACCTAACTAAAGGACCAAGAGTTCAAAGCAACAATGTGCGCGCGCTTATCCTTACGCCTACGCGCGAACTAGCGGCGCAAATCAACGAGAATGTTGCAAAATACAGCGCGCATCTTCCACTGAGTTCGTCGGTTGTATTCGGTGGCGTCAAGATCAACCCACAAATGATGAGACTTCGCCAAGGCTGCGATGTGCTTGTCGCGACACCAGGGCGCCTACTGGACCTCTTCAATCAAAAGGCGGTTAAGTTCTCTCAACTTGAAGTCTTGGTACTTGACGAAGCCGACCGCATGTTAGACATGGGTTTCATTCGCGATATTCGCAAGATCCTAAATGTGCTGCCAAAGCAACGTCAGAACCTTCTATTCTCAGCCACGTTCTCTGATGAGATAAAAGAGCTAGCGAAAGGCCTAGTCAACAACCCAGTTGAAATCTCTGTCACGCCAGCCAATTCAACCGCAAGAACGGTTGAACAGTGCATTTACCCTGCCGATAAAAAGCAGAAAGCACCTATGCTGGTGAAACTGATTAAAGATGGCAACTGGCAGCAGGTATTGGTGTTCAGCCGCACAAAACATGGTGCCAATAAGCTGTCTCATTACCTAAATGATCAAGGGATCACATCTGCTCCTATTCATGGCAACAAAAGCCAAGGCGCAAGAACTAAGGCATTAGCCAACTTCAAGTCTGGTGAAGTTAGGGTATTGGTTGCTACAGATATTGCTGCACGCGGTATTGATATTCCGCAACTGCCTCAAGTCGTGAACTTCGATTTACCCAACATCTCTGAGGATTATGTTCATAGAATTGGGCGTACCGGACGCGCTGGCGAAGCCGGTAAAGCTATCTCATTGGTGTGCGCTGATGAAGCCGCTGATCTTTTTGGTATCGAACGTCTGATTCAGCAATTGCTGACACGACACGAGCTTGAAGGCTTTAAACCACAAAACACGTTGCCAGAATCAAGGCTAAATACACGCCCTATCAAGCCTAAGAAACCGAAGAAGCCAAGAACCAACCACGCCGATGGTCAACGTTCAGGTGACAACGCTCGCGGACACAAACCTGCTGGCAAAAACAAACGTCACGTCGGCGGTAACCAATCTGATGGTGCAGCCAATAAGCCAAAGCGTCGTCAATTTAAAAAGCCTCAGCAGAGTAACAAACCGAGCTAGTTAACGACTTCTTTCCTAGCCTCGTAAACATAATAAAACGGCGATCTCTCGCCGTTTTTTAAATTCCATTCTTCACATAGTGTTCAATCTTCACTCTAATTTCTTCTTTTCGTGAATCGCTAGCAAAGCTCGCTTCGACTGCATTCAACGAAAACGTCACTAAATCCTGATGCGTCACAGGTAAACTGCGAGCAATAGCCAAGAAATTATCGTTCATATAGCCACCAAAGTAAGCCGGATCATCTGAGTTTACAGTCACGCATAGTCCCCGCTTCAATAACATCAGAATATTGTGTTGTTCCATAGAATCGAACACTTTTAGCTTCGTGTTTGAGAGTGGGCATACGGTTAGCGGCATTCGTGATTTCGCCAATGTTGAAACAAGATGCTCGTCCTCCACACAGCGAACACCATGATCGATTCTTGAAATGCCAAGCAAACTCATTGCATCGGTTATATTGCTGGCAGGCCCTTCTTCTCCCGCATGAGCGACCGCTTTGAAACCCTGCTCTATTGCAGCCTGAAAAACGCGATGAAATTTCTCTGGTGGGTGACCTAACTCAGAAGAGTCGAGACCAACAGCAATAATATGCTCTTTATGCGGCAATGATTGCTCTAACGTCTCAAACGCTGATTGCTCATCTAGGTGACGCAAGAAACACATGATCATTTTGCTCGTAATCCCCAACGTTTTCTCGCCTTCCTTTAACGCTCTGTTTATACCGTTCACTACCACATCAAACTCAATGCCTCGAGCGGTATGAGTTTGAGGGTCGAAGAATATTTCGGTATGAATCACATTATCTTGTTTGCATTTAAGGAGGTAAGCCCAGGTGAGATCGTAGAAGTCTTGTTCATAAATAAGAACATTGGCGCCTTGATAATAGATGTCCAAAAACGACTGTAGGTCTTCAAACTCGTATGCGGTCTTGATTTCTTGAGGGCTATTGTATGGCAACTCAACATTGTTTCTCTTCGCGAGCGAAAACATCAGTTCAGGCTCTAAGGAGCCTTCAATATGCATATGTAGCTCAACTTTAGGTAGCCCTTCAATAAACTTGATTTGATCCATAACTTCTCCTAACCCGTTGATTATATGACGTAATGGCGTATAGGATCTATAGGATGAAACGATGAAAAGCGCAATGTTCCATTGGCGTGATTATTGACAATCCGACTTCGCTTCCGTGACCTGAGATTGCATTTTTTTAAACAGGCTGAAGTACCGACTTCCACTTTTCTTCTTCGCCTCGTACATCGCCTGATCGGCCAATTCCAGAACCTCTTTCACATTATCTGATTGAGTTGGATAATAACTAACCCCGATACTGCAAGACACCTGTATTGATTCGTCTTTGATCTCCATCGGCTTATCCAATACGTCGAGAATATAATCTAACTTCGACTCAATATTGGCTTCATCCGATAATCCATTGATACAGACTACAAACTCGTCACCGCCAACCCGGCCGATAACGTCAGTAGGTCTCATATTGTCTTTGAGTCTGGAAGAAAATGTGGCTAACACTTCATCGCCTACATTGTGTCCCTTGTTGTCGTTGATTGCTTTAAATTTATCCAAATCAATAAACAAAAGCGCAAAGAGCGTCCCTGAACTCAGTGCTTTTTGCGCTTCAACGTCCAACTGATGATAGAACGCTCGTCGGTTCAACACTCCGGTCAACGAATCGCGTTCAGATAAATAACGCAACTGGTCAGTTTGATGCATGAGAGTGGATGTCTTTAATTTCACTTCACGTTCAAGCTCATCCTTGGTCACAATATGGTTTTGTAGAGACACTTTCATTTTGTTAAAGAACGTCACTAGCACGACATACTCTTCCGCGAGTTTAGGGATAGAGATCAATGTGTCTAAGTCGCCGTTGTATAAGTTATGTATCCCTTCCTTGATAACATCCTGCCCAGCTTTAAACTGTTTAAAGATCAGTATTGCCGTAAAGCTTACAAGAAGTGTGAAAAAGAGTAAGACTAACGCGGTCATGGCGAGCGCTTTCTCTTGCTGAGCTCGATTGCCAACATGAACTTCCTGCTGCAAATGAAACAATTCTTCACCCATACTCTGAGCAATCATATTGTAGCGAGAGTGAAGTAAAGAGCGAGATTCAGACATATCAGCCGTAACGACGCTATGAGGAAAAGATTGTAACTTTGAATCATCAAGAGCCCGTTCTTGTCGCAACAAAACCGCTAAGCTGTAATTCATCTTCTCTAAGTTCTCGATGTAGTGCTTAAAATTGGTTTGCTCGCCTAACTGTTCCGTTAAGCTCTGTTGAGCCATATACACTTCTTCTAAACTGGCCTTGTCTTTATACTGCAAAAATATCCATAACTGGCTTCGTAACGTATCGATTCCTTGCTGAATTTGTAGAATGGTAGCCAACTGCTGATCATGAATTTGCTGATCTTCGCGAATACTCCAAAGCGACATCGAAACAATACCCACCAGCAATACTGAGATGATGACCAGTAAATTGAGCTTACTCAGAATAGACTTCATTATTTGATACTCAACGGGTTTCGTTGAACATATTCCAACGCTTGTGAATCAAGAATACTTCGGTAGTTAGGCATACCTCCCTCGACTAGATTTGAGTCCAACGCCCATCGAGCTTGCAACTGCAAGTTTGATAAGAGGGCATTTCCGATTGATAAACGAAATGCGTAATCTTGCCATGACCAATCAAGCTGTGACTGGGGAAGATCAAGCGCATCAGCCACTATTTTTTGGGCGTTTTTGGGGTTTTCTTTCATCCATTGAATCGACTCTTCCAGAGCCATTAAAATCGCTACAGAGTGTTCTAAGTGCGCTGAGTCTGATGATTTTCTGGTGACAAGATTAAATGTTAGGTGGTAAATGCCCTCTAAGCTCAGATCTATCACATCGCCGACGGTTGAGCTTAGCTGATAACCGTACGGTTCCCACACTGAAATGGCGTTCACTTCTCCTGATATCAGTGCTTGGTTAAGTTTATCGGGCGCAATATAAACACGCTCGACTGGCATCGATTTTAGATTGTTCGCTATCAGCAAAGAATCGAAATAGAACTCACTCGCGCTGGCTTTAACAATGCCTATTTTCTTTCCCATTAATTGATCGATCGATTTAAATTGGCTGGATGCTAATGCGAGTAGCTTTATATTGTTTCCCGATTCAACAAAACAGCTGACAAGTGAAATATCATCATGTTTAAAGCTCTCAAACATAACGACAGATTCAGAAGACGTCGCATAACTCACCTCGTTGTTGAATAAAGACCGAGCGCATGCAACACCGCCCTTACAAGGGACTAATTCAACGTTGATGTTTGCCTTTTTAAACAAACCAAGGTGATTGGCAACAATAAATGGGGAAGACAATGGCGTTTGAGAAACGGCAATTTTCACAACACTTTGCCGTTCAAACGATGAAGGCTCATTTGAATCTGACATGTAATAAAATAGAGATGTCATCGCTGAAAAGACTACCGCTATGAAACAAATTTTGGTCTTCAATCTCACTATACTAATACCCACAATGTTGCTGAGGTAAATTAACTATAGTTCAAACTAAAACGTGTTGTTTCATATATTTTGTGAATTATTCAATATCCACAATTCATAAAAAAGCAGCATCGAAAACGATACTGCTTAAACGTTAAATCAAGGCTGGATACTCAGCCTAGTTGTATATCTAACTCATTCTGAATCAATACAATACACTGAGAAGCAAACAACATTTTAGGCCCGAGACTTATTTTTTGAGTATTCAGACGCTTAAGGCTATTCCAAGACTTTTTAGGCATTGGAATATGATCCGTCAGTAGAAAACAAGCGTCATGCGATAACTCTATGTCACGCACAGAATCACCTTTTTTATCCAGCAAATAGAGTTGGTAAGTTTCAGCCAAGCGCTGAACTAGGCGCTCAAAGCTAACGGTTTCTACCGTTATTCCCGAGTCAACATCACGGATTTGCTCTTTATCCATTCCAACAGACTCCCCCAACGCGCGAGCTATCATGTTGATCAACGCTTCCTCATGAAATCCACCAATATCACGTAGCTCACTCGATTGAAAACGCACCGTTCTCGAAAAATCCTGAGTACTTTCAATCACCAGATACACTTCAACATCGTCACGATGTGACTGAGCAGTAAAAATGGCATTCATTAATACATGAGCCAAGATTTCGGTATGGGCTTCCTCTCCTACTGAGGCTAGAAAAGTAGTTTTATCCGTTGAAGCGGCGCGGGCTCGAACAACAAATGCTCTCATATTGGTACTCTTTCACTTAGGCTGGTAACAAACGCTCGTTACCCGGTAATATTTTGGAAAGCGAGGATACCATACCGAGAATAATCAACATACCCTCGCGCGTACCAAACCATTACGAACCATCGCCTAGCTTCAAACCTAATGTTCAATACCCGATGGATTAAATCCAAATTCAGACTGCTCATACACTTTCGCCAGAGACTTCGTCTTCATTTTCTTTCTGGGTTTCATGTCACTCGAGTGGCTTTCTTCATCGAGCAACGCTTGCTCATGCTCTTTTGCTGACTCAACAAATGCTTGGTTATTCAAAGCTTCTTGTCGTAAACGATTCACTCGTTCTAAGGTTTCCCACAACATATTTCACCTCAATAAACACTGTATTTATAAACAGTATAGATAATGAGCAGGAATAAACAAGAAAATACTGTATATAAAGTCAGTAATGTAAATATTCGCTATGCAACACTTGGTGTCATTCTGTACTAAACTCAGAGCTATCAGTGGAATTCATGGAAGCCTTTGAGAAAATGAAGCAACCTATAGTGCGGTTAAGCCTTTACTCTATTGAACTCATGAAAAACAAAGGGTTGATGCTGATCATCCTTTCTAATTTATCTCTATTTTCACTCAATGCGTATTCCGTTTCTTCGAGTTCGGCCAAGCAACATCCCGCCATTGATGTAGACGCTATCGCACAGCAATTCGAACATTCCACGCTATCAAAAAGCGAACGTGTCGCTGAACTCGAGTGGTTTCGTCGGGCAGCATTGCCTTATCAGGGCCTCAAAATTACTGTGATTTCCGAGGACATTCCTACCCACCGATACGAATCTCAGCACCTTGCGAAGTTATTCACGCAATTAACGGGGATACAAATTAGCCATGAAATAGCGGGAGAGGACGACCTGGTAAAACGGCTACAGCTTCAATTGAATTCAGGCTTACATATCTACGACGGCTATATCAATGACAGTGATTTTATCGGTACTCATACGAGAGCAAACAAAGTCATTCCAATTTCAGACTTCATTAATACAGACTGGAAAGACATTACTCTCCCTAGTCTGGATCTAGACGACTTCATCGGCATCGAGTTCACCAAAGATTCACAAGGGACTATTTATCAACTGCCCGCTCAACAATTTGCCAATCTCTATTGGTATCGCCATGACTGGTTTTCTAAACCAGAGTTTAAAGATGATTTTTACGAGCTTTATGGTTATGACCTTGCTGTTCCTCAGAACTGGCAAGCCTATGAAGATATTGCGGATTTTTTTACTCATCATGTTCGAGAAATTGATGGTGAACAGATCTGGGGCCACTTCGATTATGGAAAATACGAGCCTTCATTGGGATGGCGGATCTCTGATTCTTGGCTAAGTTTGGCTGGTGTCAATGACGTAGGTTTGCCGAGTGGACTTCCTGTTGGCGATTGGGGAATACGGGCGGAAAACTGTCACCCCGTCGGCGCGAGTGTCAGCCGTGGCGGTGCGCTAAACAGCCCTGCCGCTATTTATGCCTTAGAGAAATACAAATTTTGGTTAGAGCAGTTTGCGCCGCCAGAAGCGAAAACATTAACATTCAGAACGGCGGCACAATGGCTAGCCCAAGGCAAAGTCGCACAACAAATTTTTTGGTATAGCGCATTCGTGCCAACACTGTTAGATGAGAACTCGAAAGTCATTGATGAAAACGGCAATCCTTTATGGCGTCTGGCTCCTTCCCCACGAGGAAAATACTGGAAGGCCGGCATGAAATCAGGCTATCAAGATGCTGGCGCATGGACATTTCTTCATTCAGTTCCCAATGAAAAAACTCAAGCAGCTTGGCTCTACGCACAATTTACCGTGGCTAAAACGGTGTCTTTTGACAAGTTGCTTAAGGGCTTCACACCTATCAGACATTCAGATGTGCAGTCTCCTGCGTTCACTGACTTAGAGCAGCGATTGGGAGGGCTCGTCGAGTTTTATCAAAGCGATGCGAAACATGTCTGGACGCCCTCTGGTTTAAATATCCCAGACTATTCCGCAATGGCCGCCATGTGGTGGCAGCACATTGGTGAATACTTGTATGGCGACATAACAGCGAAAGAAACGCTTTTTAAACTCGCCAGCCGATTTGACCAACACATGCAAACTTTGTCTAACTCATCACTAAAACAATGTGCGCCGGAACTGAACAAGATCTCTGACCCGACGATATGGCTAAACACACCAGGAGCACCTTGGAAAGAGCTCGTCGAAAAACCAAAAGGAAAAACCCTACCACTCTCTGAGGTTTATAAGCAATGGAACATCGACGCACGCTAATAATGGCACTGTTGTGCATTAGCTCGGTGAGCTACGCAGAACCTCTTACGCTCAATACCTTTTTTTCCCCTCCTTTAGTCAATAAAGAAGGGAACCCGAACAGTGGCATCACTCATCACACGATTACTGAGATCTTCCACCGCGCCAACATTGATTACGACATGTTTTACGCGCCCAAGGCCCGAGCTTTGAAATCAGCGAAAAAACGCCTGAATACCTGTTCGTTCCCAATTTCAAGGTCACAGTTGATCGAGGCAGATTTTGTTTGGATAGGGCCCGTCGCCATTAGCCAATACGCGCTCTACGGAAAAGAAGGTTCTCACTCACAAGATCTCTTTTCCATTCGTGACGCGGTACACCACAAAATAGTGGCTTACGAAGGCTATGCGTTAACCCAGCAACTCGAAGCGCAAGGCTATAACTTACTGATCACAAAAGAGTTAGAAGACGGAATAAAAATGCTTAGACGAGAAGGCGTTGACTATTGGCTTTCTGACACACGATCCGCAACGACAATCGCCAGTGAACTAGAGATCAGCTTAGCGCCCTCGCCTTTCGTATTTCTTACAGAAATTAAATACTTAGCGTGTAACAAAGAAATACCGATTCAGAATGCCGTCAAACTACAAAATGAAATCGACACAATGCTTTCCAACGGTGAAATTAGCATGTCGCTGATGAAGTAACGCATCTAAAACTTTCCAAACGAATGGCACAAAAACAAAAAAGGAGCACAATCGCGCTCCTTTCTGAATGTCGCTACAGCTTCCGCTTAGTTTGCAGATGCTACCGAGTATTTAACGTTGCTCAGCTCTGAACGCAAACCAAGAACTAGGCTCACGCACATCACCAACAAGATAAAGGTAAACGGCAGAGCAGTTGAAATTGTTCCTGCCTGAAGCGCCTGTATCGCCTCAGTGCCACCAACCCACAGTAAAACCGCGGCAATTGAGCCCTCAATGATTGCCCAGAAAACACGCTGAGGAACCGGTGCATCAACCTTGCCCCCTGATGTAATGCTATCAATAACCAGCGATGCTGAATCTGAAGAAGTGATAAAGAAAACCATGATCAACACAACTGAAATGATCGACAAGACATTCGTCATTGGCAGCGCGTCGTATGTACTATAAAGCGCTAATGAAATATCAGTCAGTCCGTTCGTACCCAGTTCGCCGACTTTGTTCGCAATTTGATCAATGGCTACTCCACCAAATACGGCCATCCAAATCAGAGTGATGATGGTAGGAATGATAATCACAGCCGTTAGGAATTCTCTCACTGTTCTGCCTTTCGAAACACGCGCGATGAACATACCGACACATGGTGACCATGAGATCCACCACGCCCAGTAGAATACCGTCCAACCGTGCATCCAAGATTCATCTTCACGACCAAGTGGGTTACTAAGTGGAATGAAATTCTCAACATAGCCCATCAATGCAGTAGGAATAGCAGAGAGTGAAACCGTCAGAGTCAATAGGGCTACAAAGATAAGCAATCCAAAGGCGATGATCATGTTCAGGTTACTCAGCACCTTAACCCCGCCATGAATACCGCGAACAACCGATAAAATCGCAAACATGGTAACGAAGACGATCACACCCATTTGCAATCCTAAACCGCCCGTTGTGCCGAATACATGGTTGATGCCGCTCGTAACCTGCTGTGCGCCAAGACCAAGAGATGTGGCCAAACCAAACAGCGTCGCCAAAACAGCCATGATGTCGATCACATGGCCAAATACTCCCCAAGTACGATCACCGAGAATTGGGTAGAAAACAGAACGCATCGATAACGGCAGGCCTTTGTTAAACGCAAAAAGAGCCAATGACAAACCAACGATGCCGTAGATCGCCCAACCGTGGATTCCCCAGTGGAAAACGCTGGTACCAAGCGCGACTTTAGCGGCTTCTTCAGTGTATGCCTCAACACCTAATGGCGTGCCATACCAGTCGGTAAAGTAGGCCGCAGGCTCCGCAACGCCATAAAACATAAGGCCGATGCCGATACCCGCTGAAAATAGCATCGCTATCCAAGACAAGTTCGAATGCTCAGGTTGGGCGTCTTGCCCACCAAGGCGGATTTTACCAAAAGGCGTAAAAATCAGGCCAATACAGAAAACAACAAAGATATTTGCAGACCACATGAACAGCGTATCAAACTTATCAATAATGGCCCATTTGATGCTGTCTAAGGAGGATTTGGCAGTGGAAGGATCCAAAATGAGGAGAACGAAAAGGAATAAAAGGATGAGCCCCGCACTGATGACAAAAACGGGAGTATGAACATCAAATCCCCATTTTTGAACGTTATCTTGACCAACCGTATAGTCGGTATTTTCGATACTATATTTGTCTTTAACTTGTGTCATTTTCCCTCTCAAGTTACTGCGTACATCCAAATTTGTGCGATAAAAAAACCACTATTTCCTTAGTGGCCTAAACAAATCACACCGATGTACTTATGAGTTTTCGCGGAAAAGGGTAACAGCTAAGGTCACCAAAGCCAACAGAAATAAGATACAAATCACATTTACAATGAAATTAGTGATCATAAATCTCAATCAAGAATCCCTTGTTCATAGGCATATTTTGCTAACTCAACCGTGGAGTGAAGCCCCAATTTGTGCTTAATATTTTGCCTATGCGTTTCGACAGTACGACTGCTAATACTCAATAATGAAGCAACTTTTTTACTGCTGTTTCCCTGTGCGACTAGCTTAAGAACGGCTTCTTCTCGTCGACTTAAGGGGCTAACTTTAGTGTTAGAAGGAATGACTTCTTGAGAGAACAATGTTTGAGTTGTTGTCTCACAAAAGTAGGTAGAGCCTTGATTTACGGTCTTTATTGCTTGAACCATCTTCTCTGCCGTTATCTCTTTGAGCATGTACCCAACCGCTCCTGCTTGCATCACTTTCATGATGTATTCTCGATGATCATGCATGGTGAGCATCAGTACTTTTGCTTCTGGGTCTTCTTCTCTAATGAGACGCGTCGCTTCAATGCCATTCATCAGTGGCATACTCACATCCATTAATATAACGTCGGGGTTCAATTCCCTTACTTTTTCTATGGCTTCCACACCATTACTCGCCGTACCGACAACCGAAATACCGCTTTCCAACTCCAATCGAGCAAGGAATCCATCTAAGACAACTTGGTGGTCATCAACAATTACAACACTAATTAAATCATCCATACACTAACCCATCCAATCGCAATAACACGGTTATCTCAGTCCCAAATCCTGGTTCACTCATTAACTCAAAATCCCCACCCATAAATTCCACTCGATCACGCATATTTCTCAATCCTATGCCCCGTTTTTTAAGCGCCCCACTCACCGAAAAACCAACACCATCATCGCGCACCATCAACTGAAGCATGTTACCCATCTGTTGCAATACCACCGTAACCTTAGTGGCGTTTGCGTGTTTTTGAATGTTGTTTAGCGATTCTTGAGTGACACGATATAGCGTGGTTGCAGCTTCTGACTTGAGCTTCCCTTTTTGGGTATCAAAAATCGTTTCTATTTCTACCCCAGAGTGAGATTGAAAGTCTTGTAACAACCTCGACAGTGCCGCTTCTAAACCAATATCATCAAGGGCACTCGGCCTTAATTGGTGTGAGATATGACGAACTTCATTGATGGCTGACATGAGAGATTGTTGAGATTTCTCTACGTGCACCTTAAGTGAATCGTCTTCCAATTTATGACCTAGCAGCTCTAGGTGGCATTTGCTTGATACAAGCAGCTGATTGATTCCATCATGGAGTTCGCGCGCAAGGTGCTTTTTTTCATCCTCTTGAAACATGACGGTTTGATAGACCAGTTCCTTGAGGTTTTTGTCGGCTAAGCGATGTTCATGCAAATTGATGGCGAGTGTCAGAACAATGATCACAGCAACGGTC
Source organism: Vibrio sp. 10N.261.55.A7 (assembly GCF_002877365.1). Lineage (GTDB taxonomy): Bacteria > Pseudomonadota > Gammaproteobacteria > Enterobacterales > Vibrionaceae > Vibrio. The sequence goes on along the minus strand of NZ_MCWZ01000284.1, from coordinate 61,867 downwards.
ACGGCCAATATCACAATGACAGAAAAGAAAGTGGTTTCTATATTTCCAGTCACGGCTGATTGCATAATCGCAACTTCATTGGTGATGTCTTCAATGTAGAGCCCTGTCCCTATCATCCAATCCCATTTATCAAGCCACTGCGCGTAGCTCAGTTTGGGTACAGTTTCTCCCGTTGACGGTTTTTCCCACAGATACTGATGGAATCCACCACCCGACCTTGCTTGGTATAGCAATGATTCAATCAAATAATCACCATCGCTATCTTGAATATGAAGAAGATTTTGCCCAATAAGCTCAGGCTGAATAGGGTGAACAAGGTTAACGCCATTCTCATCGTAAGCGAAAAAGTACCCGTCTGAGCCGTAACTTAATCGAGTCAGAATGGCTTTCACTTCGGCTTTCGCTTCCGCTTCTCTCATGTCTGGATCGTTATACACATAATAGATGGCATCAAATGCCAAATCTAAACTGTCTTTTAGGGCACTTTCTTTCGCCGAAATGAGTCGGTTATAGAAAATCTCAACTTCTTGCTCACCAAGCTTTTTCGATTGGTAAATTGATATCCAACTGATACTCGCGGTCACTAATAACAGCGGCAGTAAAGTCAGTAATATGAGCTTAACCTTTAGAGGCATCCGTTCTCCAAAACAACAAAGACTTGTCTCTCCGTGGACAAGCCTGTCTACTGTAACAGTTCATCAACATTGATGAAATTTATGCGATCACACTCTACGGACATCGCGGGAACGATCATTCTCTCAATCCCCCTCAAAAAACTACCGTATCAATCACCACTGCTCTACATCGTGCTACCAAGAACACGTGCGTTTTCAGCAATCAAGGTTACTAGGCCTCAACGAATGCACTCAAAAAAAGCGGACACAAGAACAAAAAAATGGCTCCGCAATCGGAGCCATTTAGACAGATTTGATTCGATTCTTTTTACGACATGCCGTAAAACCCAGGGAACAACAGCAGAGACATCAAGATAGCTATCTGAATCGCGATAAACGGCATCACACCTCGATAGATATCCATTGTTGTCACTCCTTTTGGAGCAACGCCCTTCAGGTAGAACAGGCTGAAGCCGAATGGAGGGGTGAGGAAAGAGGTTTGTAAGTTCATCGCAACCAGTATTGCAAACCAAGTCATGTTGATGCCCATCAATTCAGCAACCGGGGCGATAATTGGAACAATGATAAAACAGATCTCAACGAAATCGATGAAGAATCCAAGTATCAGAATCACTAGCATGGTAATGATGAGGAAACCCCATTTCTCACCAGGCAGTTGAAGCATCCACTCCTCGACCAAATAGTCACCACCTGTGTAGGTAAAGGCCATAGAGAACGCCGTCGCACCAAGCAAAATAGCGAAAACCATTGCCGTTACTTTAACCGTCTCTTTAGCCGCATCATAAACCATTGAAAAGCTAAACTGACCATAGAGCAGTGCCAATACGATTGCACCAGCGCCACCTAAGGCTGCTGATTCTGTTGGTGTCGCGACGCCCGCAAAGATTGAACCTAGCACAACAATGATGAGTGCCAAAGGAGGCACTACGGCTTTCAACGCGGTAATCACTTCTTCTTTACGACTGATAGAATCATCACGCTCAATCGGTTGAGCCGCTTCTGGGTTTAGCTTCGCATAGATAAGGATATAGACAACATAAGCGCCTACTAGCATAAGCCCAGGGCCAACAGCTGCACCAAAGAGATCGCCAACAGGAACACCGAGTACATCACCCAATAAGATCAATACGATGGAAGGAGGAATGATTTGCCCTAACGTACCAGACGCACAAATCGTTCCGCAGGCTAACCCCTTGTCGTAGTTGTACTTGAGCATTACAGGCAAAGAAATTAAACCCATTGCAACCACTGACGCACCAACAACCCCGGTGGAAGCCGCAAGCAATGCCCCCACTAAAACAGTAGAGATGGCAATACCACCCCTAACTCCGCCAAACAAGCGACCCATTGATTCCAAAAGCTGCTCTGCCAAGCGCGTTTTTTGCAGAACTAAGCCCATGAAAACAAACAGAGGCACCGCCATTAGAACGGTATTTTCCATTATCGATTGAATTCGATATGGCATGAAGGCAAACATTTCAATACCTTCCGCCCAAACACCAAATATCAGTGCGATACCACCGAAAGTAAACGCGACAGGGAAGCCGAGTAAAAGCGCAAATAACGCAACAAAGAACATTACTATTCCGATCATGACAATATCCTTTATTTGTTATTCAGCGAATTGGCTTGCATTAGGTGTGGGTTAAAAATCTTATTCAATGAGTGAAGAAGTAACCCTATTCCCGCAACCGCCATGAAAAAGAATGACAATGGAATCATTGCCTTAATGAGCCAGCGATAAGGAAGACCACCAGGATCTCCTGACGTTTCACCAAGCGAATAACTTTCTTTCGCAAAGTCGACGCCAAACCATGCCACCAGTAAACAGAAAGGCAGAAGGAACACCAGTGTTCCTAGAATATCGATAATGGCTTGAATTTTATAAGAGAGCCGCTCATAAAAAATATCGACTCGAACATGACCACCCGCTTTGATTGCGTAAGGTACACCAAGTAGGAACACGGCAGAAAATAGATGCCATTCCATTTCTTGAAAGGCGATAGAGACATCATTGAATACGTAGCGCATGACCACATCGTACACAACGTTCGCTAACAATAGGATAAACAGGATACTGGACAGCCAACCTAGGGCGTCTCCAACCCGGTTAAACAATCGCTCGATATAAATAAGACTTCTCATTCCCGACTCCATGGGGCTTAAACTTGCTACGTGGATATCGTGATAAAACACCACGTAACAAAATTGGGGATAATTCTTTTATAGAAATAATGTGTTGATAAAAATAGGTTTCTTGGGCTTCTCGGCGAGCCGTAACCCGCCGAGTATTTTTTATTATTAGATTGGTTTTATTGTGCGCTACTGTTTAAGTAAGCTCTGTGCGAAATGTCTGTCCACGAGCGAACTTGTTTCAAGTAATCGGCTTGAGATTTCTGAATTTCTTTCGCTAGGTCGTCTTTTTCAGCATGCTTAACCAATAGGCGGTCATTCGCTTCTTTTAGTGCTGACATCACTTCTGGCGGGAAGTCTTTCACTTGAACATCAGGGTATTCTGTTTTCATTGAAACCCAGTTCTTACCACTTTCATGCGTCGCTTGAGTGTACATATCGTAAGCGGCTGTACGCATTGCGACACGTAGAATTTCTTGTAGATCTTCAGGCAAGCTTTCCCACTTACGCTTATTCACCAAGAATTGAAGTTCTGATCCAGGCTCATGCCAACCTGTGTAGTAGTAAGGTGCAATTTTGTGGAAACCCATACGTAAATCTAGAGAAGGTCCAACCCACTCCAATGCATCGATAGTACGACGCTCTAGAGAAGTGTATAGCTCACCCGGTGCAATGTTTGTCGGTTTAGCCCCTAGCTCAGCAAGAATTTCACCTGCGAAGCCTGGAATACGCATTTTAAGGCCTTGTAGATCTTCAACTGAGTTGATCTCCTTTTGGAACCAACCGCCCATTTGAATATCCGTGTTACCACCTGGGAATGACATTAGGTTATGTGGAGAGTAGACCTGCTCCATTAACTCCATACCGCCACCGTGATAGAACCAAGCGTATTGTTCTGCTGGTGTCATACCAAAAGGCATTGAAGTGAAGTAAAGCGTATTCGGCACTTTACCCTTCCAGTAATACGAACCTGAGTGGCCCATGTCATATTGGCCAGACTTCACCATATCAAATACGCCTAATGGCGCTTTATGCTTGTTAGCAGAGTCTATACGGATTTGAAGACGTCCATTCGACATCTTCTCTGCCATTGCTGCCATATTTTTGGTTGCGTCACCGAATACTGGGAAGTTAGGACCCCAAGTTTCCGCTAGCTTTAAACGATACACTTTCTCTGCAGCGGTCACTGAAGTTGACATCATTGCTAAGCATGCCGCCGCAACCACTGTACTGTTTTTTAATACTCTCTTTAGGGAGCAACTGATAAGACTCATATCTACGTCCTTTGTGTGATGGTAGCCATATAGGCTTGTTTCGTTATCCATCATTGACCAAAGAGCATAAAAATAAATCAGCGAGAACACGCACTGAATAACGCACCCACTGCCCGACTAAAACTTTAGTCTTAGGTAAAAGTACGTAGGATAAAGTTGATTAGGCTTCGTGTAATAAGGAATATATCGACGTACCTAGTTTCTTAAAAGCAATTTGTACGTACGAAGTGTTCGCATCGATTCGTTAAATAAATGTTCACTATTTGTGATGTGAGCATATGCATCAGAGCGCAATCATCATGAGTTATCGGAAAAATTTGGAAAAAGGAGGAGAAATGATTGGATTGAACTGAACATGTAGAGAAACAATAGAGACAAAAAAGCCTCACACAATGCGAGGCTCAAACCTTTACAGCTCAGCAGATCAAACTGATTTGTAGATAACTTTGTTACCTGCTAACTGCTGTTTTTCAACTAGGTTTTCTTCCAATAGTTTTTTCAATGCACCAGTCGCCCAAGATGCCGCTTTCGCTTCTTCTTGACCAGCGGCTAGGCCGATACCTTTAGGGTTAATACCTTCGGCATTGCTAACAACGATGTCTAAAACTTGTTGCTGCTTAGGAGTTAATGCAACGTCCACTGTTTTAGCCGCTACAGCTTTCTCTGCCACTGGTTCTTTTTTAGGCACAGGTTTCGCTTTTGGTGCTGCTTTAACATTCGCAACTGTCGCTTTAATGTGCTTTTGCAATTTCATCTGCACTTTACGCTTATGAGCAAGTCTCATCGAGTATCTCTCCATTTCACTGCTACGATGCAGTGGTGAAAATTTGAAGCGCGATTTATACCAAAAAATCACCCCCATTTGTAGGAGATTAGCTATTTTTACCGTCAAAAGTGCGCTCAAAGCCCAATGATGACTATAATTTAAACAGAAGAAATCAGAGACACGATTTAACCCTGATTATTTATACATATGCCAACAGTTACTAATCAAGATGCCTAGTTTACAAATTTCAAATTTCGACTTAGGGGCACTTTTATCCCCGTTTAAGCCAGCCCTTTTCATGGCCGTATTGATATTCTTAGCGGCCATCTATACTTTTTATAGCGTAGAAATTGCCACGCTTATTCTCTTCGTTGTGCTTGTCGTGTCCGTAGTAAGTTACATTATCGCGCAGCGTGCAAAAGTCTCATATACCCTAACCGCCACCCACTTCCAACAGCATTTGTATCGTGGCGGCTGGGTCGTTAAATGGACGAATATAGAACGAATCGGACTTTGTCAGTTGGATCGTGATGGCTTTCAACAACCTCTACCATGGATAGGCATAAAGCTAAAAGACTACACGCCTTATCTAAACAGCATTTGCCCAAGAGTCGCAACCGACATATTACTCAGCCAGCGCTCTTTACTCTACGTTGGCCACCAAAACTATAAAAAACATCATCGTTCAAAAGAGTTTGAAGACGTTGTTCTCGACTCAAACACCTACAAGACAACATCAGGGGCAAGCTATAGCGGATTAAGGGCAATGCTAGCAAATAGAATGAGCTATCAAAGAACATTTCATGATTATGATATTTTTATCTCTACCAGTGATCTAGACAGAGATGAAGGCAGCTTCGTTGGTTTAACTCGGCGCTATTTAGCCGCGGCAGAGCCTGAGAGCAAATTGGAATCTCTGTCTACATCTGTACACAAATAAGACACCGACTTGCTTAATGACGACACAAAAAAGCGATGGCGCAACACCATCGCTACAATCTATAACTCTGTATGTACTTAGTACAACGGCATCTCATCGGCTACGAAAGGGTTCGACACTCGCTCTTTACCGAAGGTTGATAGCGGCCCATGACCAGGAACAAAAGTGACATCATTACCTAGAGGCCAAAGCTTCTCTTTTATTGAAGCGATGAGTGTATTGAAATCCCCTTGAGGAAAGTCGGTGCGTCCTACCCCACCAGCAAAAAGAACATCACCAACAAAGGCCACTCTTGCAGACTCGCTAAATAGGATAACGTGACCTGGCGTATGCCCAGGTGTATGAATAACATCTAAGGTTTGGTTACCCACTGTCACCGTGTCTCCTTCTTCTAACCATTTTGTTGGCAAGAAAGGAGGAGTGTGTTCAAAACCAAACATCTGACACTGATTTTCAAGACCATCTAGCCAAAACTGATCACCTTTATGAGGGCCTACAATCTCAATGTTACCCAGTTCTTTGGCTAAAGGCTCAGTGCCACCCACATGATCTAAATGGCCATGGGTCAATACAAGACGAACGACGTTGACACCAAGCTCTTTAATCATAAGAACGAGCTGCTTTACATCGCCGCCAGGGTCAACCACTACGGCGTCCATCGTTTCGTCACACCAAACAATGGAGCAATTTTGAGCAAATGAAGTAACCGGAACAACTTGGAATTGCAAAGACATATATCTACCTAGATCAAATTCAAACTGCGTGAACTATGACACTAGGTAGTCCGATTTTCAATGCTATTACGACGAGATAATAAGGATATCTGACTACGCCCAACTCCGCACTGGGCCCGTATCTATATGAAGGAAATTACTTCTAGGATAATAACCCACCCCACCCGCTTTTAAACTTATAGCAGCTTCACGAACTCGTTTGAGATCAACACCATCCAACCGGAAATCCATTGCCTGCCCTAACATGTGAAAACTCTTCTTTGCGACACCATTGGATTTGCTTCGTAGCGCTTCATTCGTTACAGGAGAACGATAACCAGAGATAATTTGAACTTCAGTATCCGTTCCTAACAGCGATTGAATCGTCGATATTTGATCGAACAAACGGCGATCGATGGGATGCACTTCATTACGCCGGAAATCTCGACATAAATGGTCAAGACGACTCAGTTCACGCTCATTGTAGTCCACACCATTAAAATATCGGGATTCTACGCTTTCGCCCGTGTGTAGGTTATTCATCACTAAATGACGAGGCTTATCTGGGTATGAGGCCTGAGCAATTGAAGGGATCCCACTAGCAACAACAATACTGCCACCAGCAACTTTTAAAAAATGACGTCGAGAAAAAACCAAAACACTAACCTTCACACTGAGTCCAAACTTTCGAAACTGGACATTACCTAACTAGAATGTGAAGTTCAAATGCATAAATCGTGCAAAAACCGGTCAAACAGTGTGAATTTTGTGCTTACTGTCTGACCAGAATAGAAAAGTTATTTTAATAATAGTTATGTTAAAAGTGCGTCAAGGTTAACCTTTGCCGCTAGATTGCGGTGCTTTGTTGTAAGTATCGTACAGGTAAATATCGTCACGATAATGGATTTGCCCAGATTCCACCCACACGGTTTGATAAATGATATGAACCGGTATTCTCTTTTTCAAAGGAATCGATTGAGTCGTTGAATGGTCATTATTCACTTCATCAACGATATCGAGCCCTTGAGTTTCAAGTAGTGTGTTCGCAAACTGATCGGCATTTTCTACCCTGACACAACCGGAGCTAAAGGCTCTGATATCTTTAGCAAAAAGATGTTTACTTGGCGTGTCATGCAAGTAAATAGCACGTCGATTGGGGGTGTTAAATTTATACAAACCTAACGCATTGCTGTTCCCTGAGCGCTGACGCATCTTATAAGGAAAAGTTCTCGGATTCACCTCTGACCAATTAATCTCTTCGGGGTTGACGGTTGTTGACGTATTCCACCGTTCAATAATCTCAATTTTATTATTCGCTAGATAATCTTCGTCTATCTTCACTTGAGGAAGAATGTCTTCAACCATTATTTTTCTTGGCACGTTCCACGTAGGGTTAAGAATCAGCGAGTCTAGCTTAGTATGCATCACTGGCGTTTTACGAGACGTTCGTCCAACGACCACTTTTGACTGGAAAACTTCTTCACCAAGATGCCAATATTTCATATTGAAACTTGGCACATTCACCAAGATCATGGTGTCTCGTTGCGCAGGCCAAAGTCGTGATCGCTCGGCATTAAGCGCTAACATTGACAAGCGTTGAGCCGGAGAAATGTTCAGCCACTTCAACGTCTGTGAACCAATGATCCCGTCTTGTTTTAACCCGTGAATACGTTGAAAGTCCTTAATAGGTTCGACAAGAGAAGCGTCATACCAATTCACATCGGTGCGAATCATTGAGGTATCTATATTCACCACACTGAGTCGTTTCACCAATTCATTCCTATGAGACAGCTTGTCCCCTGATTTCTTTATTGCGTTTTGGTGGTAGGTTGGAATCGAGACATCTTTTAGCTGTTTGAAAGACTCATAGGAAGCAATGATCTGACGATAATCGGCACTGGATGGCGTATAGCTGTCAATGAGATCACCTAGATCATGAAGCTCAACAGCGATGAGCAAGGCGTTGACGGAACGAACGGAAGGAGGAGGCAGTTTCGATACCAACGGCTGATCGAAGAACCAAGATTCACCATCACTGGCCGCTTGCTCAGCGTAGCTCATATAGAGAAGCAATGTATCCGTTGCGAGTAAATCATATTCAAACCAACGGTTTTCTTCTCTAAACTTCTTTAAATATGTCAATTGGTTAGAGAATAAGGGGCTAAACCCTGCCTCTTCTATCATCTCCAACTGTAATTCTAGTTGTCGGCTCTGTTCAATATCAAACCAAATCAGCTGATCGTCGTTCTCTTCATAGATTCTATTGAGTAGCTGTGGGTACTGCATCAACTGCACAGTAGAAGAATCCGTTCCTAGCCATGTTAACTGTACAAAGCGATCCAACCCATACGCAGAGAGTGATACGAATAGCAGTGATAATACGAGCAGAACTCTTTTAAGCATTCTTATACTCTCCATTCCGTAGATGAGTTAAAAGTATGGCAGAAAAATGAGCACATGCAGGAGGAACAGAAAGCAAAAAGCCCCAGTCTCCTGAGGCTTTTTCTGAATTACTTCAATAATACTAGAGCTTTAAATTGTGTTTGCCGTGAGAAACTTTCGCTCGCAAATAACTTTCATTGCCAGATTTAACGTGAGCGGAGGTGTTCACGACATCCACAACTTCGATACCGTTCTCTTTCAGCTCTTTAATTTTCTTAGGGTTATTCGTAACCAAGCGAATTTTTGTTAGGTTCAACGCTTTCAGCATTTGAGCGGCCTCAGTGAAATCACGAAGATCGTCACCAAAACCCAAGTGATTGTTCGCTTCGTAGGTGTTCATGCCTTCACTTTGTAACCGATACGCATCAAGCTTGTTATAGAGGCCGATTCCGCGTCCTTCTTGACGCAAGTAGAGGATAATCCCTCCTTCTTCTCCCATCTTATTGATGGTTTCTTCTAACTGCTCACCGCAATCACAACGAGAAGAGTAAAACACGTCACCAGTAAGACATTCTGAATGCAAGCGAACTAACGGAACATCACGTTTGCTGTCTGCATGCTTAAAGACAAGTGCAACATGCTCTTTCTCTGTTTCCAAACCATGAAAAGATAAAATTTCTGCATCAATGTTACTTTGTGAGCCAACTTTAAGATCAACTCGGGCACGAACTTCCGCCATATTACTACTCACTTCAATGTTTGCTTTAGTAACCACAGCATCAGATTGCCATGTTCCTATTGAGTCTAACTATGGGGATTGTTTAGAAGTTTTTCAACGTTTCATTGAAAATGAGAGAGTACTCAAGCTGAGACGACAAATGTTCGTGCGTTTATACAAAACGAAGGAAAGTAAAAAATATATAAATTGAGGTAAACAGGGAGAACGGCTGAGGATTATATGGTCAAAAAGAACGAGTGACAGTATCTAACGATCTTGTTTGTTTTTCCAAAGAGATAACTCTACCCATGCCAACTCGAGTTGTTGTAACTCTTCATCAGTCAGTAGGGATATGCTGGGATCGGTCTCAGTGGGCGATTTTATTGGGATATCTGCAGGTCTGAGCCCTAGTCTCACATAAAAATCTTCTTTTAACTTGAGAATTAGTTTTTCTACTGCTTTTCCTTGCATGTACCAACTCAATCAATCGAGATATCAATATATTGAAAAGAATAACACATGCACTTTCCGCGTCTTTTTTAGTCTCAAATTATGGAATTATTATCACACATATACACTTGACGTGTGACTAAAGGTCAAAAGTTAAAACAACTCAACATCACTATCCGCATCCCCGTCATCCGTGTCATTGACCAACTGATGGTAACTGCAAACCTGATTCCTTCCGTTGTCTTTTGCGTAATAAAGAGCCTTATCTGCTTTGTCTAATATGTTTGATACAAAGAATGTGGTTTTAACTGAACATATTCCAGCACTGAATGTGACGTTCGAGATCTGGGGGAAATGATAGGCCTCGATATATTTTCTGAAGCTTTCCATTCTATCTTCAGCGTCACTTTGTTTTGCTCGTGGGAAAAGAACCACAAACTCTTCTCCCCCAAAGCGAAACAACTGCTCATCGTGTTGGAAAAAATGCTGCATCTGCTGAGCAAATATCAGCAGCACCTCATCACCAATCATGTGACCATACGTATCATTAATATTCTTGAATCTATCGATGTCTAAAATCGCTACCCTAGGTGAATATTCACCATCAAAATCGCCTTCTGCCATACGTTCAAAACAAAGATTCAACTTTTGGTCGAGCACTTTACGATTGAAAAGCCCCGTGAGTTCATCTCTTTCACTTTCGCGCAAAACAGCGAGGTAGTTTCGATAGATTTGACAAAAGCCTTCCATCAATAATAAGTAATTTTTGGGATTGCTCTTCATGGTGACAATAAACCTTGCCGAGCTGTGACCATCCATTTCTATCGGAAAGACACACCGAAATTGACCATCATCCAGTGCTTCAACTCGACTTGAGGTTAATGAGTGGTCAAACCCTATAGGAAGCTTACTGTCGTCTTCGTGTAACCAATGGTAGTTAACCTGACCGTCAACACTGGTTTCTCGATTCACAGCAGCCGTTAAGTGGGCGGTATCCCCTGAATAATGAAATAGGTGGACATATTGAATCGGAACCATTTCAGCCAGTGTGGCAATCACACAATGGGCCAAAGAGATGGAGTTTGTTTGTTCGGTTATCTCTACAACTGATTGGAGAATCTTCTGCTCGGCACTCATGATTCACCCGTGGTGAGTAATTTATAGCTAAGTATAGGCAGTCGATTTGGGTAGTGAATAAAAAAAGCAGCGTAAAATACGCTGCTTTCAATAAGGGTTATCTTCAGGTTAACTAATTTCGAGAGCCCAATTTCACTTTGCCTTTGGAATTAAACCAAAGCGCCTCTTTTCGTCGACGCGCAATCAGTATTGGTCCATCATCATAGAATAAGAAATTTTTCCAATGCTTCTTAAACGTTGACCACTTGGTCTCTAAGATGTTGTATTTTTCATAACAGAAATAAACGGTCACATCATCTTGCCACGCTAACAATTCGGCAATTTCTTCTGGAAACCCTTGGCCATCGTCTTCCCAAGGCGCCATCCAATCGAATTCATCGCTCCAGTTGCTCTCTTTACTTGGCCAGTCTTGTTTACTCAACCGGTCAGCATCTGGGCTTTGCGCACTGATATTTTCTTTCCAAAGCTGAGAAGCTCTGGCAGCATCCATCGGCTTGATTTTAGCCAAGTCCTCTTCAGGAACAGGCATTGACTGATGGGTAAAAATCCATTTTCTTTGGTATTCATCCAAAGGCAGATACGACATTCATTTTCCTCGTTATTTCTTCAACCAACCATTTTCGGTGGCGGTTTCTATCATTCGTTTTGCTTCATTCCACAGAGTCTCAGACCCTAATGCAATTTTACTATTAATGGTCAGCGCTTGTTCAGAAGTCACCTGATGCTCAATCCAGCTTTGTCCGTTATTATGAAAATTTAACATCATCGGTATGATTCGATCTAATGCTTTAGCAAAACGTGCATCTGCACTTGCTGCAGCCTCAAATTCCGACCAGATTGTCATTAACTCACCACCTTGGTCGCTCGGTAACATGGCAAACAATCGCTGAGCGGCTTTCAATTCTTTTTCTTCTTGCTCTAAAGAAGCAGCGACATCATAAACAAACGTATCACCAGCGTCGATCTCAACGATATCATGAAGCAACAGCATCTTAACCACACGCGCAATATCGACTGACTCATTCGCGTGTTCTTCCATCAATATCGCCATTAACGCAACATGCCAGCTATGTTCAGCGCTATTTTCCAAGCGGCCTTGCGCGCTTTTTACTCGGGTGCGACGCAGCACAGATTTGAGTTGATCTAGCTCGATGACAAGGGCTAATTGTTTCGCTAATCGTTCATTCATCTCGCCACCGTCTTCCAATTCTTGTTAATACAGCTGGTCAGTATGTGGTCTCGCCATTCACCATCAATCAACAGATACTGTTTCGCGAAGCCTTCTTTTTCAAACCCATTCTGCTTTAATACCGATGCACTTCGTGAGTTATTCGGCATGTACGCAGCGTTGATTCTATGCATGGATTGATATTGAAACATGTAGTTAACGGCAAGTGTCAGGGCGCGTGTCATTACCCCCTTCCCTTGAGCCTGTTCATCTAAAGAATAACCCACCGTACACGTGTAACATGGAAAACGAGATAGATTGCTGAACGAAACCGTACCAATCACCTTATCCCCAGAGGGATCAGTCACAATCAAATAGTACCCTAGCCCTAAAGAATGCAGTTCTTGCAACTTCACCAATTTCTGAGACCATCCTTGAACAGTGAAGAATGCGTCTTCTCGCCTAGGCTCCCATGGTTTAAGGTGGGTTCGGTTACGATTAAAGTATTGGCTTATTTTTTTCGCATCATCGATTTCAGCCGTACGTAATATAAAATCACCATCATCTTCATAAACACTTTGATGGGAATTCACTCTGTTCATTGCCGCTCCGTACAAGTCTGTCCCTCACTCTTTAATTTGTTTAACAGCCACTCACTGCCCTCACCGTATCGTATCTTATCTAGGTTTTACGTATGGAGTAATCACGCAATTTATTCGCGATTGACGTATGAGAAACATTGAGCCGCTTCGCTAGCTTACGGCTAGATGGGAATGACTGATACAATCTTTCCAGCACCTGAGATTCATATTCTTTCATTATCTCATCAAGAGAGCCGTCAAGATTCACATTAGGAATCCCAGCGGAGACGGTTTCAAGTTGTGGAAGATGGAAAAGCGAAGCATCGAGTCGACCTTCTTGCCACTCTGTTAACGCTCTTAACACCATGTTATCTAACTGGCGCATATTGCCCGGCCATTGATAATTAGATAACCCATCAACCAACTCTTCTGCAAGATCGGGTTTCGCCATGCCAAGTTGGTTCGCGTATTTAGCCACGAACAGCTCAAGTAAAGGAGCGATGTCGTTAGTACGCTCTCGAAGCGGTGGGATACGAAGGGTAAGCACGTTAAGGCGATAGAATAAATCTTCTCTGAATGCCCCAGAGTCCGCCAATTCAGCCAGGTTTAGTCTGGTTGATGCAATCACTCGGACATCAACATGAACTTCGTGTTCCTCGCCTACGCGTCTAAAGGTCCCATCTTGTAGGAACCGAAGCAGCTTTATTTGTAGATGAGAACTCATTTCGCCAATTTCATCTAAGAAAACCGTGCCGCCGTTGGCTTGCTCGAAGATACCTTTGTGCCCTTGCTCATGATTGAACGAGCCAGGTGCATGCCCAAATAGTTCGGTTTCAGCAACGTCATCCGGCATCGAAGCGCAGCTCAAGATCATAAAAGAGGCTGAAGCACGATTTGAGCGATTGTGGCATGCTCGGGCAAGCATCTCTTTGCCTGTCCCTGTTTCACCTTCAATCAACAAAGGTTGATCAAGCATAGAGAGTTTCTTCGCTTGACTTATTAGTGCCTTATGACGATTAGAGACACCGACAAAATGCTCAAAACCTAGATTGTTATTAAGGGGAAGATTGTCATCGAACTCTCGCTTGTTGCTTCCTGAGCGGATGATCATCACGGCACTTGCCAGTGTTGACTCGTTCGACTCACCGGTGATGTAAACCGGCATGATTTCCATTGCGTAATCAAGGCCGTCAATAACGATATTCTCTCGCTGACGAGTAATATTGCCTTCAAACCATTGAGAAAAGTCGAAGCTTGGTAGTAGTGAGGAAATCTGCAGACCCGTCATGTCTTCGTCTGCTTGTTTGAAGAGATCCACGGCCGCGTGGTTCGCCAAATCGATCTGCCCTTTAAGGTCAATCGCTAATACAGGATCAGGAAGGTTGTTCAGTAAAGAGATAAGTTCGGTATTGTGCCTTTCAATCGGCATAAACTGGATTTTTCTGACATCTTTCACGCCAGCGATTCGACGAATCTCAGTCATCAATTCACTGAAGGTATCAAAGTCAATATCAGGGCAGTTAAGGTATATGATTCCACTGATATCAATCTCGATGCCACGAAGGTCGATACTCTTAGAGGCTAAGATATCAAGCAATTCTCGAGTTAAACCTAATCTATCTTCACAAAATACTTCTAGGCGCACGAAGAAATCCTAATTGAACGGTGTCAGAAAATGTTGACACTAGTTTCGCTCATGGCCTGTAATGCGTCAAGAAGTCTGGCTTGAATCCGAAGAGTGCTGCACCTATTTGATTGAAATAGCAGCGACTTTAGAAACAATCTGCTTTCTAATCGTAGAAAGCGTCAACGCATTCTCTTTTTGCCAAGCCAGCGGTCTAAGCAGTGAAATCGCTTTAAGGCCAACACGAGCCGACAGTATACCGACCCCAATCCCTTGTCCCGCTCGCGCTGACAATTTCCCAGCCAGATCCATCGATAACAGATCCATACTCGCATCAATCGCTAGCTCACTTGCTCCTGCCGCAGCCATATTGACAACCACTAGTTTAAATAAAGAGATACGTGACCAATAGCCGAGCTCAACACCGTATAATTTCGCCAATGCGTCGATCATCTTAAAATTACGCCAAGCCACAAGCGCCATATCTGCCGCGGCCAAAGGGCTAACAGCCACGAGCGCAGCCGATTCACTAGCGTGCTTAGTGACAATTTGTGCCGCTTCTTCATCAAATTGCGACACCACCATCGACTCATACAGTTCCAGTATTTCTACGTCACTATGAGAGTCTGAAATACTGTTTTTCCAGCGATCGAAACTTGGGTTTTCATTGGGGATTCCGCTTTGCTTTGCAATGTCGTAACAAAAAGCCTTTGCTTGCCCAACGCCCCCCTCTTTTATCAACGCCTCACTCTTCTCTTGAGTAGAGAAGTGGTGGCGAAGCTTACGAAGTTTCCAGATCTCTTTGCCAATTGCACCGATGCCAAGAACAGACAACGCTCCTGCAAAACCAGCCCAGCCTAGCGCCAACCAATCGCCTGCTGTTAGAGCCGTTACAAGGGTATCAATCGTCTGCCACCCTAGTAACCCTCCAAAAATTGCAACCAGTACAAACGCGAGGCCTTTTCTCCCCTTTTTCGGTCTGATGATTTGGTCTAACTCAACTTCCACCTCTTCTTCAGTGCTTACGGCAGGGACAAACGTTTCAACTTGCTCGAACGCCTGATGAGCCGTCATTTCAATGTCATTGCTGTTTTTGTCGTCGCTCAACGTTTGGGCAAACACGTGCTTCGTTTTTAGATCGCTCATTTCAGTTTGTCTCCCAATATCGTCTCTAACGCTTTGTCCATTCGGATGTGTTCACTTGGCCCGTACTGAGGTTTGGGTTTTGGCCTAAATGAGGTGAACTCAAAACCGCTCTCTTGCCAGTACTCTCGATTCGGTAACTTTTTAGGGACCTCACCTGGAAAGACGGTAAGTGGCTTGTTCTCTAAAGTTTCGCCCTGAATAGCGGGGACAGTGCTGTCACCAGAGTTAACAAAACCCGAGGTTGTCGCTTGAATAGACGACATCGCAATACAGTTCATCTCAATGTTCTCAAACGCGGCGTTTTGCCATGCAGGATGGATGAGTTGTTGCAATAGAGACACCAAGTTTGGGTGCTGTTCTGGTGTCACATGATCAGCCTTGGTTGCTGCAAACAGTACCTTGTCTATTTTCGGAGAGAACAATCGCTTTAATAGCCCACTTCGACCGTACTGAAAACTATGCATAATTTGCTCTAGCGCGTGGCTCATGTCCTTAAAGGATTCATGGCTTTCATTCAAAGGAGACAGACAATCCACCAAAACAACCTGTCGGTCAAAAGTTGAAAAATACTGTTTATAGAATGTTTTGACGACTTTCTGTTGATACTCTTGATAGCGCTTTTTCAGCATATCCAAATTACTGTTTTTCAGCGCTTTCTCACTGGTTAAGTTTGGGTACGGAAAAAACTGCAACACGGGCGCGCCTTCAAGATCACCGGGTAATACAAACCGACCGGGTTGCACCCAATGAAGCCCTGTTTTCTTGCAGTCATGAAGGTACTGCGTATAGGACTGAGAAATAGCCTCTAGCTTTTTTTCATCGGCGGTTGCATTCAAATCGAGTCCATCGAGCAACCCCATCCATTCGTTAGCGAGCGCTTTTCTCGTTCCCGTCAATGCATCAAACTGAGTCTCTGACCACTGCTCGAAGCTTAAATCTAGCAATGGAAGATCCAGCAACCACTCTCCTGGGTAGTCAATGATGTCTAAGTACAGTGTCGAGGTTGAACCTAACAGTTTTTTATGGCGCTTCTTTGGCTTGTATTTGATTGCTAGGCGAATCTCACTGACATCCTTAGTCGGCACAGGCCACTCCGGTGGGGCTGATGCAAGCTGAGCCACGGCTTCATCATAGGCAAACCTGGGCACCATCATATTGCTTTGTGGTACTCGTTTCGCGCCAATTATTCGTTTGTCGCGAGCAGAATGAAGCAAAGGCAGATTATCATGCGTAGAGGTGTGGAGTAGCTGATCCACCATCGAGGTAATAAACGCCGTTTTCCCTGCTCGAGACAGCCCAGTGATCGCAACTCTGACGTGTGAGTCTGTACTGCGATGTAGAAAATCACTCATTTCTTGGCCCAGTTTCTTCATTTACTCTCTCTTTATTGGGCTTATGCCCGACCTCTAAATTTTCAATCCGATATCAATAAGCTACATCAATGAATCTTAATCCTAGATGAATAAAAAAGCCCCTGATGTTATTCAGAGGCTCAGTTTCAATACAATGTATTCTGTTTTAGTCATCTTCAATCAACTTGTAAATCACAAACAGCGCCAACTCTAGCATGACAAACAAAACGCAAGTGATGGTGACATATTTCACATCGAAGATACTGATACCATGTAAAATCAGATCGTAACCAAGGAAGCTGCCCACCACGATTGCGATGGCAATTTGTAAAATCTGGATAAATCGAGGCACATTATTCTCCTGAACGATTATTGATAGATACGCTATTGAATGCGGCGAAACCTATGCTTTTAACAGCGGATAAGCATCTAGCCGACGATTTTTTGTCAAACGGCAGCGTTTTAAAAAATAGCTTTAAAATCCTAACATTTCTATGAGTCGTTAGATTCAGAGCCCATTCATACTCACTGAATTTGGCAAGTTTAGAATGTCGCTCTGTTTCAAGCCTACATCCCTAAACATTGTTTTAGTAAGCTGCTGAACCAACTGACAACTAACTCCATTCACATCAACAGCTTACTACGTTTTTCCACTTGGAACCTATTGAAACCTAATGGTTAACTACGATTCCGCTTGTGCTATTTTGACTTTCCACGTGTCAGGCCCAATTTGGTGTGCGTTTGCACCGGTTGAGTCGACGGCTACAGTGACTGGCATGTCTTCGACTTCAAATTCGTAAATCGCTTCCATACCAAGGTCTTCAAACGCCACAACGCGTGCTTTCTTGATTGCTTTAGCCACTAAATACGCCGCGCCACCAACAGCCATCAAATACACGGCTTTGTGTTTCTTGATCGACTCAACGGTCGCTGGGCCACGCTCTGCTTTACCAATCATTCCCATAATGCCAACATCTTCGAGCATCATGTCGGTGAACTTGTCCATACGAGTTGACGTCGTTGGGCCTGCTGGGCCTACCACTTCATCACCAACCGCATCAACCGGGCCTACGTAGTAGATAAACTTACCTTTCAGATCGACACCATCAGGCAAGCTTTCGCCTCTTTCGATCATACCCTGTAAGCGCTTATGCATCGCATCACGACCCGTTAAGATCTTGCCAGATAGCAATACCGTTTCACCCGTTTTCCACTCTTGAACATCCGCTTGAGTTACGGTATCCAGATTTACTCGACGCGTATTGGCATCGGCTTCTTGAGTGATCTCAGGCCAGTCTTCTAGCTTAGGTGGCGCTAGATCAGCAGGGCCTGTGCCATCTAAAGTAAAGTGCACGTGACGTGTAGCCGCACAGTTAGGAATCAAACAAACCGGTTTAGAAGCGGCGTGTGTTGGAGCAGTCTTAATCTTCACATCAACGACAGTGGTTAAACCGCCAAGACCTTGCGCACCGATACCCAATTTATTGACGCGATTAAAAATGTCTAGGCGAAGTTCTTCTTCTGCGTTTTCTGGGCCTTTTTCAATCAGGCCTTGAATGTCGATGTGTTCCATCAAAGATTCTTTGGCAAGCACGGCGGCTTTCTCTGCCGTACCACCAATGCCTATTCCTAGCATGCCCGGTGGACACCAACCCGCGCCCATCGTTGGCAGCGTTTTTTCTACCCATTCGGCTATATCATCAGAAGGGTTGAGCATCACCATCTTGGTTTTGTTTTCACTGCCGCCGCCTTTGGCTGCAATTTGAACCTCAACCTTGTTACCAGGAACCATGTTGATGTGAACCACGGCTGGCGTGTTGTCTTTCGTATTGATGCGCTTACCCGCAGGGTCCATAAGAACAGACGCACGCAATGGGTTATCTGGATTGGTGTAGGCTTGACGAACGCCTTCATCGACCATTTGTTGAACCGTTAAATCGGTTTCCCACGTGACATCCATACCAATATTAACAAAACACGTCACAATACCCGTATCTTGACAAATTGGACGGTGCCCTTCAGCTGACATACGCGAGTTAATAAGAATTTGGCCAATGGCATCTTTCGCTGCTTGGCTCTCTTCACGTTGGTATGCGGCGTCTAGCGCTTGGATAAAATCGAGGGGGTGATAATAAGAGATATATTGAAGAGCATCAGCGACACTGCTGATAAGGTCTTGTTTGCGAATGACTGTCATTGCTTGCCTCATTATAGTTATATTTCCTTGTTACCACTATTATCGTAAAGGCCGACACAGATTATCAAGCTAGGCAACAACTTCTATCGACAATACAATCAAGTAGCAACTTTTGATTTGTTTTTTATGATACTCTTGCTTTCCTTTAGGCGCTATGAAGTGATCGTTTTCTTCGTCACAAATTATACAAATGAATAAACTCCTGCATAAATCTATCCAAATTACTCCTATTGATTACCAACAAGACCTTGCTAGCCGTGTGTTTACTCACATTCAAGACAAGCCTTGGGCGATGTTTTTAGATTCTGCTTCGCACGATCATATCGATAGCCGCTTTGACATAGTCGTGACGAACCCTATAGCCACATTAATCACCAAACACTTATCCACTCGTGTCACCACACCCGATGGTAATTTTGAAAGCAGTGATGACCCTTTCGAGCTACTGGCTGGTCTTCAATCAAAATACCTTCCAGAGGTTGAGAGCCTGCCCGATGCTTTAGTCGGTGCAGACAAAAAAAGTCACCAAGACACGCCTTTTGTTGGGGGGAGCGTGGGCTATTTTGCGTATGACCTTGGTCGCCGCGTTGAGCGCTTGCCGAACTTAGCGCTAGACGATATCGACATGCCTGAAATGGCGATTGGGTTGTATGACTGGGCTTTGGTTGTTGATCACCAACAACAGTCAGCGTGCATTGTTGGCCACCAAACGGATCAACAATGGCAATGGCTACTTGAGCAAATAGAAAATAAAAGCGATACACTGCCTTTCGAGTTAACGTCACCATGGTCTTCTAATATGACCAAACAGAGTTACTCAGAGAAATTTGACACCGTACAGGACTACCTACTCTCCGGCGATTGTTATCAGATCAATCTGGCACAACGATTTGAAGCAAGCTACAAAGGGTCTGAATGGCAAGCATACCAAAAGCTTGAGTCACACAACCTTGCGCCTTTTTCTGCCTTTATCCGCACTGATGACAGTGCCATTTTGAGTGTTTCGCCCGAGCGCTTCTTACAGGTAAAAAATAAGATCATTGAAACAAAGCCAATCAAGGGAACTCGTCCACGTTCGTCGATTGAATCCATCGACACAGAAAACGCAAATGATCTGGCAAACGCCGAAAAAGATCAGGCTGAGAATCTAATGATTGTTGACCTATTGCGCAATGATATTGGCCGTGTCGCTAAACCAGGCAGCGTTCACGTTCCTAAACTCTTTGATATTGAAAGCTTTCCAGCGGTTCATCACCTTGTTAGCACCATTCGAGCGAAACTAGACGCACAGTACACTAATGCTGACCTTCTAAAAGCAAGCTTCCCAGGTGGCTCTATTACTGGCGCGCCCAAGGTAAGGGCGATGGAAATTATCGAAGAATTAGAGCCGCATAGACGCACCGTATACTGTGGCAGCATTGGGTACATCAGCCGCGATGGAACAATGGATACCAGCATCACCATACGAACACTGGTCGCGAAAAATTCTAGCATCTATGCGTGGGCTGGCGGAGGCGTTGTTGCTGACAGTGAATGTGATTCAGAATACCAAGAAATTTTGGACAAGCTGAGCCGGATATTGCCTGTTTTGGAAAAGGACGGTGTCTAGAGACGCTAATCCTAATCTATACCCATTTGGATATCATTTGCTGCAATCCTGAAGCGGTATAAGGTTTGGTGAGAATATCGTCCATACCGCTTTCAATGCACAGCTCTCTTTCTTCAAGCGTAGTACCGGCTGTCAACGCGATGATTGGTTTTTGATACCCTTGCTGTCTAAGAACAGACGTCGCCTCAAACCCATCCATTTCAGGCATTCGGCAATCCATAAAGATAATGTCATACTCTTTGTTTTCCACTGCATTGATGGCTTCAATACCATTGCCTCCAATGTCAGCGACAAGATCAAATTTCTTCAGCATTTGATTGATAATGATTTGGTTCATACGAATATCGTCAACAACCAGTATTTCTAGCCCCTCTAAACTTTTCACTTCTGTCTGAGTGGATTCTTTTCGGGATTTATCTTCGGCTTCCTTAGCCACCTCTAATGGCAAAGAGACTCTAAAAGTCGATCCTTTGTTAAGCTCACTTTTTAATGACAGGTTGCCATCCATCAGCTCAATCAATTGCTTACATATCGCTAAGCCTAACCCTGTTCCCTCGAAATTACGTTTACTAGAACTGTCCGCTTGCACAAAAGGGTCAAAAAGCGTCGCCTGTTTTTTCTGCTCAATACCGATACCCGTATCGACGACTTTAAAAGCCAGTTGGTTACCTTGCCAGCTCACTTCTAATTTCACCCAGCCCTCACTCGTGAACTTAATGGCGTTTCCGACCAAGTTGACCAATATTTGACTAATTCTCTCCACATCACCAATCAAATTGCTTGGTACTTGAGTTTCCCGTTCAATACTAAATTCTATGCGCTTTTCAAGGGCCTTAGGAGCAAAGATTCCTTTCAGCATTTGTTCAAGCTCAGTCCAACTGAATTCACTTGGAATCAACTCCATCATTCCGGCATTCATTTTACTGAAGTCCAATAGATCGTTGATAATGGTTCGTAGCAGATCACCGGATTGCGTTAAATTGCCTAGATAACTGGTTTGCACCTCATCTAATGGTGTATCCGCCATTAGCTCAACACTGCCTAATAGGCCATTGAGTGGCGTTCTAAGCTCGTGGTTTATCATTGCCACGAACTCTTTTGTCGCGCGTTCAGAATCTTCAGCTCGTGTTTTTGCATCCAACGTCTCATTGATCATAATTTGACGACTCAATGCGCTGCACAAAAGCTCCCCAACGAGACGAACTTGGCTAACAATAAAGTCTTTGTTTACGTCGCCAACAATAACAACAAACACCAGCTCACCGATTTCAGCTCTACCGATGCGAAGCGGAAGAAACAAAAAGTTATTTTGCCAACGCACCTCGGTCGCTAGGGCGTCCTGTCGTTTATGTTCTACGCACTCAAAATCTTCAAGATCCAGCGCGGGCATTTCGGTTCCCGCAATATTGAGGTACACCGAATCAATGACATTACTGCTAGAGAGCTGGGTTAGAAAACTGGAAAGTAGTGCATCATCGAGATGACGGGATAAAAAAGAGCGGCCAAATTGAATCAGTACCTCATCAATTTGTTGTTCAAACTCAAATTTTCGCATGTCTTTTTGGTTTTGTTTTTCGAGCTGTTTGAGCGCCAGCGTGAGTTGTTGATTCGCCTCGTAAAGCTCTAGCCCTTTTTTCTCTAAAAGCTGCTCAGCCTCTTTCCTCGCGGCAATTTCTCGCGATAATTTTCGTTCAATGGGCGAAACACCACTCATTTTACCTATCACCCTTTCTATGAGCTTAACGTCAACGAAAACCGGACATGTGATCGGTCATCAGATTGAGTCTCTGTCGCGATGTCGATGTTTTCATTAAAGTGATCGCTGCAGCCTTTTACTAGGCCCAAACAGACATGGGATAAGCACCGAGCACTTTTATAATCAAACACCATTTTTGTTTTCGTTTCTGAAATGAACTCAAATGAGGGCGGTTTCGCATCTGGATAGAGCTTTTTGACTTCGATATGTATGTAATCTTCAACGTGACGAATGAACTGAAATGAGTTTGAGCAACGATTGAGAGCCGCAGTATTAGGCAGTGTTTTTAATAGGTTAAGAAACACAGAGCGACCGAATACCTGCTGTAGGTCCTCGCTCGATACGTTGGTTTTCTTACTCAATGCGATGATTAAAGAAACGAGCGCTTTATGGTCATAACTCCCCACTGAGGTATACACACCACTATCTTCCGCTTCATCCAGTATTGAATCCAGTACTTCAAGGCCAAACTCTCGCTCAACTAATTCCATGAATTCAGTAAAAATAATCCCTTTCATCTTTATGAGCTATCCTTAATGTGTGTAAGATAATTAAAGCATGATCCAAACTTACTCCTTTTACAAATTATTATCTGAAGGGTAATGCCTTGTTTGAACTAAATAAAAGTGACCTCATTCAAAAATTTCAGTTTCATCAGCCAGTCAGCTATCACGCGGAATCGACCAAACGTGTATCGCATTTAGAAAATAACACCTTGAGAAAAGCGTCGGTATTAGTGGGATTTATCGAAAGACCCCAAGGGCTGTCTGTCGTTTTAACCAAGCGAGCCAAACATTTAAGACACCACCCAGGGCAAATCAGTTTTCCAGGCGGCAAGTACGAAGAAAGCGACACCTCACTTCTAGCGACGGCGATCAGAGAAACTCAAGAAGAAGTCGGCATTGACCCTAAGTACATCAGTATATTTGGTCAAATGCCTGAACTCGTCACGGTTAGTCACTTCTCCGTCACCCCTGTATTGGCTTTCATCGACCCAGACTATTCTATGCTGATTGACCCAAATGAGGTTGCTGAGGTTTTCGAAATCCCTGTGAACCATATGCTCGATCAACAACAGTTATACAGTCATTTATTTACCATCAACCATCATCATCATCGCGTTTTCGCCTTACCCTATAAGAATCATTTTATCTGGGGGATGACCGCTCAAATTATTCAAGCAATGCAACAACACATTATGTCGATCAATTAGAAAAACAAGCCACTAATCAAGCATGAGAAAGCATAACCAAGATTAGAAAAAGTAACCAAAACACTCGCGCAACCGTTTGCCTCAAGGCTTAACCAGAATAACGCTCACTTCACCACCAACAAAACCCACCCATTAGTAAAACTAATCCAAATGAACAATCAAATTAATGAGTGGCACGTTTTTTACGTGACCCAGAACAAGTTTTTATTGATGGTTTTATAATCCCAGTAAATATATGATCTAGATCTAATATTTGTGCAACAAATCTATGCACAATGCACTCAACTTATTTCCTGTTCCCAAAATGAGTACAAATATGAATACACAAACTTCTGCGGCTACTGCCGTTCAAACTTCGTCTAAGTGGACTTATAAAGATTTCACTTGGTGCCTTTCACTGTTCGGCACTGCTGTCGGTGCTGGCGTACTATTTCTTCCAATTCGTGCCGGTGCGGGTGGCTTCTGGACTCTAGCAATCTTAGCGTTAATAGCGTTCCCAATGACTTGGTTAGCACACAAATCTCTTGCTCGTTTCATCCTTTCTGCTAAAAATCCTGATGCAGACATCAGTGAAACAGTGGAAGAACACTTTGGTAAAACTGGCGCAAACCTTATTACATTTGCATACTTCTTCGCTATTTACCCTATCGTTCTTATCTACGGTGTTGGCATAACAAACACGGTTGACTCTTTCCTTGTTCACCAAATGGGCATGGAGTCAATTCCGCGTTGGTTGCTGTCTGGCTCACTGATTGCCATGATGACTGCAGGCATCTTATTTGGTAAAGAACTGATGCTGAAAGTAACGTCAGCTCTGGTTTACCCATTGGTTACCATTCTTCTTGCGTTGTCTTTCTATCTAATCCCAGATTGGAATACTTCAATGATTGCTGTTAGCCCTGACTGGAGCGCTATGCCAGTGATGATTTGGTTAGCACTTCCAATGATTGTTTTCTCATTCAACCACAGCCCTATTATCAGTCAGTTCACTAAAGAACAACGTTTAGCGCACGGCGAGAACGCCGTTAAGAAAACTGACGCGATTACCGGCGGTGCAGCAGTGATGCTAATGGGCTTCGTCATGTTCTTCGTGTTCTCTGTTGTTCTATCTCTATCTCCAGAGCAACTGGCACAAGCACAAGCACAGAACATCAGTGTTCTTTCTTACCTAGCGAATATCCATGAATCTCCATTCATCTCATACCTGGGCCCTATCGTTGCATTTGCAGCAATCACATCAAGCTACTTTGGCCACTTCCTCGGTGCTCAAGAAGGTCTTGTTGGTCTTGCTAAGTCTCGTACGAAAGCGCCAGTGGCTAAAATTGAAAAGGTTTCACTACTGTTCATCGTTCTAACAACTTGGGCGGTTGCTATCATCAACCCAGACATCCTAGGTATGATTGAAGAGCTTGGTGCGCCAATGATTGCCGCTATCTTGTTCCTAATGCCTATCTTTGCAATGAACAAAGTACCAGCAATGGCAAAATACAAAACATCTAAAGCAGCGCAAATCTTCACAGCAATTTGTGGTCTTGCTGCTGTAACTTCAGCTATTAACGGTATATTCTAAAACCTATCCAGCACTATATTAGATATAATAACTAAAATAAGGCCCCATTTTAGGGGCCTTTTCTAATGAGGTTTCACATATGATCAGTGTTTTCGACATCTATAAAATCGGTGTTGGTCCTTCGAGCTCACACACAGTTGGACCAATGAAAGCGGGTAAAGAATTTATTGATGATTTACGCTCAATGGGAAAATTGCGCGACATTACTAAAATCACCGTGGACGTCTATGGATCACTATCACTGACAGGGAAAGGTCACCACACAGATATCGCTATTATCATGGGTCTTGCAGGCAATTCCCCTGAGAAAGTAGACATCGACTCTATACCAGGTTTTATCGCCCGTGTTGAAGAAACTGAGCGTTTACCTGTGGGTATGCACTGTCATACTGTTTCGTTCCCTAAAGAAGGGGGAATGAACTTCCATTCGTCTAACCTATCTCTACATGAGAATGGTATGAGTATCCACGCTTGGATCGACGATGAAGTGGCTTACTCTAAAACTTACTATTCCATTGGTGGCGGTTTCATTGTTGACGAAGAAAACTTCGGCAAAGAAGAAGAAAACCCGATTAAAGCCCCTTACGAATTCACAACTGCTGAAGAGCTGGTTAATCAGTGTAAAGAAAGCGGCCTTTCTATCAGTACACTAGTTATGAAAAACCAAGCGGCTTTTCATTCTGACGAAGAGTCTCGTACTTACTTCGCGAACATTTGGAAAACCATGCGTGAATGTATGGAGCGAGGTATGAATACGGAAGGCATTCTTCCTGGGCCTCTACGCGTACCGCGCCGCGCTGCTGCTCTGCGCCAACAACTGATGACATCAGAGAAAACCACTAACGATCCAATGGCGGTGGTCGACTGGGTTAACATGTTTGCTTTTGCCGTCAATGAAGAAAACGCAGCCGGTGGCCGTGTGGTAACGGCACCGACAAACGGCGCATGCGGGATTATTCCTGCCGTACTCGCGTACTACGACAAGTTCATTCAGACAGTGACTGAGAAAGATTACATCCGTTATTTCGCGGCGTCTGGTGCAATTGGTGGCCTTTATAAGCGTAACGCTTCTATCTCTGGCGCCGAAGTCGGTTGTCAGGGTGAAGTAGGCGTGGCTTGTTCAATGGCTGCTGCGGGTCTTGCTGAGCTTATGGGTGGTAGCCCTGAGCAAGTATGCATGGCCGCAGAAATCGCTATGGAACACAACCTTGGCTTAACGTGTGACCCTGTTGCGGGTCAGGTTCAAGTACCTTGTATTGAACGTAACGGCATCGCAGCAGTGAAGTCAATTAATTCGACTCGCATGGCACTTCGCCGTTCATCTGCGCCAACAGTCTCTCTTGATAAAGTTATCGAGACGATGCTTGAAACCGGTAAAGACATGAACGCTAAGTACCGTGAAACCTCTCAAGGCGGTCTAGCCATTAAAGTGGTGTGTTAATCGCTACGTAATGACTTAGCAAAACAGCTAAATAGAGAAAGCCCGAGCAAATAATTGCTCGGGCTTTTTGTATCCATTTACGGGTAAACGAACCGGTAACGAATCAGATCGCTAGATAAATTGAGAAATCAGCAAAAATAACCCGAACAGTGAGGTTATGATCAACATGACACCCCCACCCTCAGCGGTATAACTCTCGCTCTTTATTCTATCTTTTCTCAGTTTGTATACGAACATCAGTGGTATGAACACCGCCAAAAAGACCAAAATCACTCCTGCGTAACTCAGTATCGACAGAAATTGATTGGCTGCCAACAGCGCCCCGGCCAATGGCACCATGAACGTAAGTAAATACGTAACCAGTTTGTTTTGATTAAACAAATCACTGTTTTGGTGGAACAGCGCCATCGCAACGCCAAAGAACGAAGTCAACAGAGCTAAGCCAGTAAACACAGACAATATTGTACTGAGCCACGGTGAATGAGATTCAAAAGCGCGTATTAGGTCCGAGACATGATAAAAGCGGCTCATTTGTTCCAGCTCTAGGTTGCCCACGACCGCAAACAACCAACATAGATAGCAAACAAGTGGAATCAAAGAGCCAAGTATGACCATATTTCTCAGCTGCTTGTCGGTCGCCTCATGGTTGTAGGCAACTAGGCTCGGAATCACGACCATAAAGCCAAAGCTTGTAAACAGGATTGCGCTCGTTTTAATCAACGAGATATGACTAGTATTACTGACCTGATGCAAGTTTTCTAATGAGAAGCTCGGTTCCAACAACAAGAGTGTGGCGCCTAGGCTAAGCACCATGACAAGAAACAACACTCGATTGAATTTATCGATAATGTCAGTGCCGATGGCTACTAACGAACCAGCCACAACGGTGAATAGGATTTGACTTTGTACCGACGTCAAATCAATACCGATGCCACCTAACAGTTGAATAACGAAGTCAGCCGCACCCAAAATATAAGCCATGAGCAAACAAATCAGTAACGCGTAGAGCAAACCATTGGTGACAAGCTGACCACTTTTACCCAAGAGTTTTCGGGCAATCGAATTCATTCCAAGGCCATCCCCCACCTTGATTGTCGCCTCTAACAGTAAGAGCGCCGCGTAGGTCGTCCCCGCACAAATACCGAGCATGAGTAAAGAACCATACATCAAGCCGAATTGAGCCAAGACCATCGGGATAGCAAGCATACCAGCACCTAACGCGGTACCAGAGATAATTAGGGCGCTGCCTAATATTTTAGTATTCATATTTTCAAGCACTTAAAATTTGATTGAGATTTTCAGAGAGTTGTATTGAGTCAATAGACGTTTGACCATCAATACGAAAAGTGCGCTTGAAACGACGAGAACTGACGTGCAGAGATCCAATAAAATGGAGTAGACACAGCAAGAAGCCACGGGCTTAGAAAGGAAGAGACATAAGAGGTTTGGTGATGGCTAAGTGGAAGCGCGTTATGTGGTGAACCTTCTGTTGGTTCGATGATTGGTGCGGTAATCTTGAATTTCATTTATTGATCCAATAAGTGACATCCGTTGTATTTGAAATTAGCTGTCCTTACGCTAACCCACCTCAGATTTAGAGGTGGATCAATCTTATCTATTGAGCTTCGTATTGCAACGATTAACTGACGATCATGCTAAATAATCGTCGAATCTATTCAGGTTGAACTTTCAGCTTAAGCTCATTACTAGCGTCTCGAAGCAGGTTAATGGGTGATAATACAACCCCTTTCACCGCACCTTGAGTGGCCTCTGCCGCTATTTGCTGCGTTTTATCGACAATAAGGTCTGCCTTGGCTAGCATTGGTGGAATGTCACTTCGTAAATGGGCGGATTCACTGACTACGGCTGGGATCACCGTTGTTCGATACGCCTCAGTTTCAACAAGCACAGGCGGTATGACATCCACACGATAACGCTCTAGTTCGGCGACGGTTTGGGGAATAGCTTGAGTACGGTACAGCTCCATCTCTATCAACGCCGAAGGGATCGTTTGCTCACGATACGCGGTAATTTCTGAAACGATGACGGGTATTTTTTGATCAATTGACTCCACCGTACTATTCACATCAACCAAGGTTTGGTTAACCTCGTTAACGGTACCGATAACTAGTGGAACCATTGACTCCAAATGATCAGCAAACTGCAACCACTCTTTGATTTCAAGCTTCTCCGTTAAATCGCCAATGTCGGTGATCATTTGCGGATATTTATCGACCACCTCCCCTACCTTGGAAGTAAACGAGTGAATGCTATAGCCTAGGTAAAAAATTGAAACCGCCAAAATGCACTGAATGACCATTGAAATGCGCGCTGCCATAAATCCATTGTCCCTTTTAGATCGAATAACGCCATCCATACTAGCATTGTTTTTTAGGCATAAAAAAAGCGAAGTTAAACTTCGCTTCTCATTGATATTGATTGGTTGAATTTAGCGCTCACCCACATAAATACAACCTGCGGTACACGTTTCTTTAATTTCAACTTTGCTCAATAAAGACAGGCTTGGTTTCAATTCATTCCAAATCCATTTTGCCAATACTTCGCTAGTTGGGTTCTCAAGGCCTTTGATATCGTTGAGGTAGTAGTGATCTAAGCGGTCGTATATCGGCTTGAATGCCGCTTTGATTTCAGAGAAATCGACAACCCATCCCGTATGAGGGTCAACCTCACCTTCAACATAAAGACGAACCATGAAAGAGTGCCCATGAAGACGACCACACTTATGTCCTTCAGGAACATGCGGTAAGTGGTGAGCAGCTTCAAACATAAACTCTTTGTATAATTCGGCTTTCATTTTCATTCTCGACGTTTTTAAAGACGCGCAATAGTAAGGAATTCCCCTCACTGTGACAAGTTTAGTTGATAGAAAAGCCATTGATTGACGGAATCAAAGACTGAGTACAATTTTAGGCCAAACGAATTCTTAAAAGTGAACACCGGTAAGTCAGAGCAATGTCAGAACGTCACACGGAAAACACCACGCATTCACATCACATTTACAACGAAACCTCATGCGACATATCACACCAACAAGATATTCATTATATTAACCCTACTTTAATAGGGGTATATTAACGACGTCAGCCCAAAACAATAAAAACATCATGAAACTATCCGTCAGCTTTAAACTTCTCATCACATTAATTTCCGTTTCAGCGCTTGTCTTAACGGTGTCCACTTCCTATCAGTACTTTCAGCAAAGAAGCCTCGTCAATTCGGTTTTGAGCGAACAGTTGCACGATAAAGCCAGCAACTACTTCGACAGCCTGAATATGATGATGCTCACTGGAACCATGGCTCAGAAAGAAACGTTGCGAGAGAAAGCGCTCGCTCAAGATGGCATTGAAAACGTAAAAGTACTGCGTGCTGAAGCCGTCAACAAAATTTATGGTGAAGGTCAACCCAACCAAAAACCGACTGATGACATAGACCATAGAGCGCTTGCTGGAGAAACGGTTATTGAGCCATTCTCTGGAGAATGGGGAAAAGGTATTGTTGTCGCGATGCCGATGAAATCAAGTGAAAACTATCGTGGAACCAATTGCGTAGCTTGCCATTTGGCACCTGAGGGAGAAGTCCTTGGCGCAATTCGTCTTGAATACAACCTCAGCAGCGTCAATAGCCTCATCAATAACCAAACGCTCTTTGTTGTCGGTATTACCGCACTCATCTCGTTTATCGGTTTTCTTATTACACTTTTCGTGATTCGAAAGATCATCGTACGACCGATTCAACAAACCTCTCAATTCATGCAATCCGTTAGCCAAACTAAGGATCTTTCGCAACGCATGAACACCAAAAACCAAGACGAAATCGGTCATTTATCGAACGCCATAGACTCGTTCATGAGTACAGTGAGCGAGAGTTTAAGCAAGGTCCAAGAGACATCGCATCATCTGGCAGATTCCGCAACGACCCTTACAGATGTCGCTAAAATCACCGATCACGCGGCGAATAACCAACAGCAGGAAACATCTGACGTTCAATCGAACATAGAACAAATGCAAGCTCAACAGAATCAGGTCGAGCAAGCGACTGCCGACGCGTCGGCGCTGATCAAGCATACGACGACGATCGCTCAAGACAGCGCGACCCAAGCTCATCAAGCGAGTGAAGGCGTTAAAGATCTGGTCGGTGACATCGAAGGGGTAAAAACGACCATTTTACAACTCAATAACCAAACCAATGAAGTATCGAGTATTCTCGCGGTCATCAAAGGCATTGCCGATCAAACCAATCTACTGGCATTAAATGCAGCAATTGAAGCTGCACGTGCGGGTGAACAAGGGCGAGGCTTTGCCGTGGTTGCGGATGAAGTCAGACAGCTCGCAAGCCGAACTTCAGAAGCGACAGGGAATATTGAAACCATCATCACTCAACTGCAAGAAAACAGCGAAGGCTCTCTGCAATCGGTTGATACCGTATGTGAACAAGCCCAAGAGCGTTCAGTTGTAATAGAAACCCTGTCGAGAGCAATGAGCGACGTCGTGACTGAGATGGAGCAAGCGCTTAATCATGCAAGCAGCATCGAACAACAAAGTCAGGTATCGACCCAACTAAACCACGAGATTCAAGGCAAGATAGAGGTCATCACTCGTCACTCAGATGATACATCGAGCTCGGCAACTCAAACCCGTGAAATCAGCATCAATCTAGAGCAATTATCTGAGAAATTAGAAGCATTACTTAACCAATTTACCCTTTCGGGGAAGAAATCGTAATGAATGGTGGAATATTCACCAACTAGAGGCGAATAAAGGTTGAAGCTAACGATATGACAGGTAATATGTCCTATCGAATTAAAAATGTATTAACTAGCCTAGTGCACCCGTTCGAACACTGTTTCCTTTTTATCAATAAGGTACACGTCGATACGAGACGCTAGGTGATTTATCCCTCAATGGAGAATGAAATCAACATGACTTACGCGCCTGTAACAGACGTACTTGGCGGCAAGCTAGCGGTAGACAGTGAAGTTACTGTTCGCGGCTGGATCCGTTCACGTCGTGATTCCAAAGCTGGAATCTCTTTCCTTGCCATTTATGACGGCTCTTGTTTCGACCCGATTCAGGCCGTGGTCCCTAATAATCTTAATAATTACGAAGACGAAGTATTAAAGCTAACGACTGGCTGCTCTGTTGAAGTAACTGGCAAGATTGTTGAGTCTCCTGCGAAAGGTCAAGACTTTGAACTTGCAGCTACTGACGTAAAAGTAGTTGGCATGGTAGAAGACGCTGACACTTACCCAATGGCTAAGACACGTCACTCTATCGAATACCTTCGTGAAGTTGCGCACCTACGCCCACGCACTAACGTAATTGGCGCAGTGGCACGTGTACGTAACTGTCTATCTCAAGCGATTCACCGCTTCTATCACGAGCAAGGTTTCTTCTGGACGTCAGCTCCGCTTATCACTGCATCGGATGCAGAAGGCGCTGGTGAAATGTTCCGTGTTTCTACGCTAGACATGGAAAACCTACCTCGCACTGAAGAAGGCAAAGTTGATTTCAACGAAGATTTCTTCGGCAAAGAGACGTTCCTAACAGTATCTGGCCAACTGAATGCTGAAGCGTACGCTTGTGCACTAAGCAAGGTTTACACGTTCGGTCCTACGTTCCGTGCTGAAAACTCAAACACCAGTCGCCACCTAGCGGAATTCTGGATGGTTGAGCCTGAGATTGCTTTCGCTGATCTTGATGACGCAGCAAAACTGGCTGAAGACATGCTTAAGTACGTGTTCGCTGCGGTTCTTGAAGAGCGCCGTGATGATCTTGAGTTCTTTGCACAACGCATCGATAAGCAAGCTATCACTCGCCTAGAGCAATTCGTTGATGCTGATTTCGCACAAGTTGACTACACTGACGCAATCCAAATCCTACTAGACTCTGGTAAGAAATTTGAGTTTGACGTTGAGTGGGGCATCGACATGTCTTCTGAGCATGAGCGTTACCTAGCTGAAGAACACTTTAAAGCGCCTGTTATCGTTAAGAACTACCCGAAAGACATCAAAGCTTTCTACATGCGCTTAAACGATGACGGCAAAACAGTGGCAGCAATGGACGTTCTAGCGCCAGGCATCGGTGAAATTATCGGTGGTGCACAACGTGAAGAGCGTTTAGACATTCTAGACGAGCGCATGATTGCTATGGGTATCGACCCTGAGCACATGAGCTGGTACCGCGATCTGCGTAAATACGGCACAGTGCCACACGCTGGTTTCGGTCTTGGTTTCGAGCGTCTAGTGTCTTACGTAACAGGTATGGGCAACGTTCGTGACGTGATTCCATTCCCACGTACACCACGCTCTGCAAACTTCTAAGTCAGTCTGATAGTAACAAAAAAGCCGGACATCACTCAGCGATGTCCGGCTTTTTTGTATCCGATTAGCGAGAATCGAACTATAGCTCTGGCAGCCATTCTCTCGATTCTACGCCTCCAATATTCGTACCTGACCTTTATTAGCTTTCTTCGCCTGGTACATGGCTTTATCAGCCAACTTCAAACTGTCGTGTAGATTAGCCTCTTTAGTAGAGGTAAATACGACGCCTATGCTCGCCGACACAGAGTGTGAGAGTCCTTTTAAGCTTTCTATTTTATCGTCTTCGAAGAGCGCTAAAACATCATGCGCTAAGGCTATGGCTCGTTGGTCTTCTTCGGGCACATCGCCGACAAATACCGCAAATTCATCGCCCCCTAAACGTGCCACATCGTATTTTCCTAGTTCATCACCGATATGCTTTTTTGCGAGTTGTTTTAGGCCAAAACCAAAATCAGAGAGTACGCTGTCACCCTGATCATGACCGTATTCATCATTTATGTTTTTGAAATTATCAAGATCGATATAGATCAGTGCCGAACGCCTTATTTCATTTAGATTCATTGTACGCTCTAAGTTAGAGCGAAATGTCGAACGGTTTGCCAGTTGAGTCAGGCCATCAAAGTACGCCAATTTATGGATATCTTCTTCATGCATTTTCAAGATGTAGTCATCGGCTTTGCTTTGAAAATAGATAAGAATGTGGCACATCACACTAAGCGCAAATAACGTAATCACAAAACGAATTTTCACCACATCGCTGTATTCAGCTATCACCCAATTATTCGTTAGAATAATGAACAAAGTAATAACAAACGTAATGCTCAACGCTAAGCCTTGGCGAAACGGGTTAATGAAGATACTGATCGCAGCCAACAGATAAATCCATAACGTGCCGGTGTTCTCATGTCCACCTGAAATCACTAAGTAGAGACTCAGCGTGTAAATGATGGTGGTCAATCCAACCAGCCCTGCACTTCTCCATCGATTCATCACATAAATATTGCCAAGCGATGCCAACGAAAAAAAGAACAAGGTTGTACCAAGGAGATCGTTCTGCATACTGAAATTGTAAAAGCTAAACGAGAATAAGAATATCAAGCCAATCGCGGTAAAAGTGTTCACCATCATTCGTTGGCGGCGATGTTTATCCTCAACCACTTCAACTAGCTTTTCTGCAATAAAATTATGTGTCTTCAGGGGCACTATGTCTGTCTCTACTGCTCATGATGTTGATATTAAAAAATCCGTGATAGGCACACTGTTTAACTTAGATACTTATCAATTATTGGTATATTATTTGGAACGATATTAACATTATTAGCAGTACATCACTCGGTATCAACTCACAGTTATCAACATATACGCAACATTGCTATCAAGAACACTAAATGTACTAACCTCTTAATAAAGATTCATTTTTTCTAACTGTCTCAAAAGATAACGTATATTTATAAATGTGAATTGAAATCATTTACGTAGTCGCTCGGTCTAATTGAGTGATCGAAAATCCACGACGAAATACTAATAATAAGCGCATAAACAATGCAATAAGGTTCAGGCTGGCTATGACTAACTTTCATTACAATGTATCTAAAACAATCAAACTCTACGCGATCGCTGCTGTAGTGTTTGCGCTCTATGGGGGACGAGTATGTCCTTTCATGGAAACACTCAGCGCATTTGAAATTTTCACTCACGTGGGCATCACCTTTTTGCTTCTTATCATAGCTAGACACTGGGTGTCGTCGAAAGAGACCGATTCGCGTCCGAATGATTTCATCTCACTCGATACCGGATTGTTCTTCATATTTAGCCTTCCGCTCGCTCTCTATTACAACATGAGCTATGAATTCCCGCTGGAGAGTAACGTCAAGGTTCTAATCGGTATGGCCTTGTTCGGATTTTTTACTGGCACCATCTTACAGTTAGACGCCAAACTTCATCTATTTTCCCTAAGAGAACATCAGGTTGATGACGGAGTGTTATCAAGCCAGCGTCAGTCGTTAGTGAAACAGATGATCATGATGATGGCGCTGCTTTTAGTCACCTTAACCACCATGCTCACAATGGTGGCAGTAAAAGACATCTATTGGCTAGAGCATAACCCTGCCCGCGTGCTTGATGGCAGTGGTTCGATTAGTGTTATCAAGGAATTTATCTATATCACATGCGTACTTGGTGCTTACGCGGGAAGTATATTGATTTTATGGACTCGATTAATGAAGAAGGTTCTGTTGAGCCAAGAATGTGCGTTAATGGAAGTGACCCAAGGGCATGCCCATAAGCGACTGCCTATTTTCGAGCACAATGAACTGGGTTCTATGGCCTCACTCACCAATAAAATGCTCGACAGTCTTCAATCCTCTCAAGATGAAGTAAAACGAACTCGTGACGTGGCAATTCTAAGCTTATCAGCACTTGCAGAGTCTCGAGACAATGAAACGGGCGCACATATCCTTCGCACCCAAGAGTATATTCGCGTACTGGCGAATGAACTGAGTAAAAGTGAACGCTACCAGCAGCTCCTCACACCAAGCTACATTGAGCTACTGTACAAATCTGCCCCACTCCACGACGTAGGAAAAGTGGGTGTTCCAGACAGCGTACTGCTCAAACCAGGGAAATTGACCGACGAAGAGTTTGAGGTGATGAAGCAACACCCAGAAATTGGTGCTAAAGCCCTTTCTATGGCAGAAAAACAACTAGGAACCAGTTCCTTTTTAGAGATTGCCAAAGAGATCTCTCTTTCCCACCACGAGAAGTGGGATGGCAGTGGTTATCCAAACAAACTTTCAGGTGATGATATTCCATTGTCTGGTCGCTTAATGGCGCTTGCAGACGTGTATGATGCCTTGATTTCTAAGCGCGTTTATAAAGAAGCTTTTAGCCATGAAAAAGCTCGCAGCATCATATTAGACGGAAAAGGAAGTCACTTTGATCCACTGCTTGTCGATACATTTCTTGCGGTGGAAGAACGGTTCGTTGAAATAGCATCACACTATCAGGATTAACACTTGTCGTTGTAATGGCTCGCCAAGGTTAGAACACAAACTAATAGGCTAATATCATCCCTTTTCCACCCTATAAGCGGCTGAAAATAACGATCTCATGCAAAAATCTTTAACAGCGAGAATTTTTTTGTAGTTTTCTGTTTTGTTTCGGTTGTTTCAAAAGGCGCACAAAGGTATAAATGAGGAAGTTAGAAAACTCACCCTCAATTACACACGGATGAAGATTATGTTTGAAAAAGTTCTCGCAGCCCCTGCTGATCCTATCTTAGGCCTAACTGAAGAGTTTAAGAAAGATGCCCGCGCTGAAAAAATCAACTTAGGCGTTGGTATTTACAAAAATGAAAATGGCGAAACACCGGTTCTTGCGACTGTTAAAAAGGCAGAAGCCGCGCTGCTAGAAAATGAAAAAACAAAATCTTACCTGACCATTGAGGGAACCGCTGAATACGGTGTTGCGGTACAAAAGCTTCTTTTTGGTGATGATTCTGAAATTGTTGCTAACAAACTGGCTAAAACAGCTCAAGCTCCTGGTGGTACTGGTGCTTTACGCGTTGCTGGTGAGTTTATTAAGCGCCAATTGGGCGACGTGAAAATCTGGATCAGTAATCCAACGTGGGCTAACCACAATGGTGTCTTTGCGGCCGCAGGTATCAAAACCGCTCAGTACGGCTACTACAACGCAGAAACTAAAGACAAAGATTTTGATGCAATGCTTGCCGATTTAAGCACAGCCTCTGAAGGTGATGTTGTCTTGCTTCATGGATGCTGTCACAACCCAACGGGCATTGATCCAACAGCTCAAGAATGGGAAACACTTGCAAAGCTAGTAGCAGACAAAGGCCTACTACCAATGTTTGACTTCGCTTACCAAGGCTTTGCTTCTGGCGTAGAAGAAGACGCTATCGGCCTACGTACCTTTGCGAAATACTGTAAAGAAATCCTAGTTGCGAGCTCATTCTCTAAAAACTTTGGTCTGTACAATGAACGTGTTGGTGCGTTTACTTTAGTCGCTGAATCTGAAGAAGTCGCAACGACTGCCTTCTCACAAGTGAAAGCGATCATTCGTTCAATCTACTCAAACCCACCAGCGCACGGCAGTGCAGTTGTGACTCACATTCTAAACGATGCTGGGCTTAGAGCTGAATGGGAAGCTGAAGTAGCTGAAATGCGCGATCGTATTCAAGAGATGCGAGAGCTATTTGTTGCGACACTTAAATCAGAAGGTGTTAACGCAGACTTTAGCTTCATTGAACGTCAAAATGGCATGTTCTCTTTCTCTGGTCTTTCTAAAGAGCAAGTTACACGTCTTAAAGAAGAGTTTGGTATTTACATCGTAGGCTCAGGCCGTATCAGTGTAGCCGGAATGACGAAGTCGAATATGGGCCCGTTATGTAAAGGCATCGCAGCCGTTTTATAACTGCATTAAAATACGTCATATACAAACTAGAGCCAGCAAATTGCTGGCTCTTTCTTTATCTATTGATTGGCATTAAATCCATTGTTTCAAAGACTGATGCTATAGAATTCGTTAGTAATAAAATCGAAGAGAAATCCCGCCTTCATTGGTTGTATTACTTTTCATATCTCTATGGGTATAGAATCCACCCAATGTGAAACTCTGAGAAATACGGTAATCTCCCCGAAGCGTTAATATATTCTCATCAAAATGCTCACTTCGAATCAACTCTCCTACCGCTGCGATCTCCAGTTTTTTCGTCAATAGATACGCAGCCTTTAGATCGCCTCCATAGATAAAATCATCGTGCCGAAAGATACGCACATCCGTGTCATCCACCACGATATTTAAGCGCTTAAACCCTACTTTGACCCTAGGAGACAATTCAAAATTTGGCATTAGCTCAAAGCGATAGCCAATCGCAGGTTGCATTGTGTAATACTCATCTGTTTCTGTATCACGGTGTGTAAAACGGGCCGAGTAGTCAAAACCTAGCAACCAATTTTGACGATAAACCGCGCTGAAACCCACCGCGAGTGCCGTCACGTTGCTGTTGACCCCTAATGTCTCATCGTAAGAACCCGAGCTAAGATCCGCATAAAAATAGTCGTAGTTTATGAATGACGAAGAAAGCATTTCCCCATTAGGAACCTCGTCCGCCATTGCCGAAAAGCCAGTAAATAGAAAAAGAAAAGTAAAAGCTATCCATCGCTTAATCATCATCTAACCTCTATAACAAACAAAGAGTTGATCTATTGAGGATAGACTAAATAATTGATGAAAGAGGAAAACTTCATGTTCAATTTACCGCTGCTAGAAAATCAAACGAGGCGCTTTATAGATAGCCATTTCACACCATGATTTTGGCTTTGAATAGGCATGATCATGTGCTGTGAATAGGGAACAATGAATAGCGACAAATTAGAAAGGGAGTCCTTCGAACTCTACAGATGCAGAACAAACTCTTCTTGCTGATGGTTTTCAATCGCCAATTCACATTGCTGTTGAATGGCATCAAGTTGATCTTGCTCTAGGGAGTAAGGCATCACCACCTTTAGGTGTTCAATTCCTTCCTCTTTGGCTAACTCGACAAGAGTCAAAAGATTCATCTCATCACTGTAACTAGGCGAAAGTAACTGCAGCGCTGAAGCCCAAAGACGTTCTTCGGCTGAGTCTAGTATTTCAGGGGTCTTACCAAATCGTTCTGAAAATGCAGGAGCAATTGAGCTCATTGCCTCTAGGAATGTCCATTTTTTAGTGCATGAAGCGCCAAGAAAAGACGTATAGTCAAAAACTATGTACTGCTCTACTTGTTTATCCATCACATTCCTACCCTACCGATTAGTTAGAGATCCAATATCAAACAATTGAACTTCTATATCAATAGGATATAAGGCATCGGTCTTTTATATCCAAAAGTAAGGTTAAAAGGCTATATAAAAACCCAGAATGTAACAAGTGATGTACATGAATGACTCATTTCATCTCTTAATGTTTAATATTTTTTGTCTAGAAATAAAAAACATGACAATTGTTAATTTTCTTAATATTGACCGCCCAAATGGGTCGTTCTTCAAACCATTTGCACCGCTTCGTATTAAGTTATGCTCCGCAAAAACCGCCTATTTAAAGCTAACAACAGAGCAAACAAACACCTGATTTTGGCGACGAGATCTAAGCGCGAAAGATCAGGTGACGAGCATTAATGCAAATCAACACCACAAAGCATCGGAGAGCATGCTCCGGTTCTTAGTACTTAAACTGAGAGATCTCATCACGAAGCTCTTCAGATTGAGATGACAATCCCTGCAGGACATCATCCGCATCATTCACTTCAGATGATACGGCCGATGACGCATCAGCGATTGATGTAATACTGCCACTTATTTCATCCGTCACCGCTTTTTGCTCTTCCGTTGCTGAGGCAATCTGAATATTCATGTCGTTGATTTCAGTGAGCATCGAAACCAATTGAGAAAGCATTTCTGTGTTCTTACCACACGTTTCAACGCCTCTCACAACGGTTGAATTGGCACTTTCAATGCCCTTAGACACACTATTCGTCTCTTTCTGTAAGGATTCAATCTTATCTCGAATCTCTTCCGTCGAAGATTGTGTTCGTCCAGCCAAGGACCTCACTTCATCGGCAACTACGGCGAAACCCCGCCCTTGCTCACCCGCTCGCGCGGCTTCAATGGCTGCATTGAGCGCCAGTAAGTTCGTTTGTTCAGCTATCCCTTGAATCACGTCGAGCACTTCAGCAATCGAATTACTTTCCGCATGCAAACGGGTTATGGCTTCAACAGCGGTTTTCATTTCTGTACTGAGTTGGCTTATCTCTTCACCCAACACGTTTCCAACATTGACTCCCAAAGTCCCTGTATCATTGGCTTCTTTTACAAACTCAGCGGCTCGATTTGCGAACTGTGCTACCTCGCTTATAGAGGCACTCATTTGGTTAACGGCTGTTGCAACGGATTCAGAACGGTGGTTCTGGTCTTGTACAGCGTCGCGAGTACTGTTCATATTGTTCGACATGGTTTGAGTATTGTTGGTCAGTGTTTCTGTTGCGGTCGCAAATTGCTTGATCATGCCTTGTAGGTGATCGAAGAGAGCGTTTAACGACACGGCTAGATCCGTCATTTCATCTCTACCCTGCTCTTTTAATCTGGCTGTTAAGTCGTTTTCATTGCTAATTTTCTGAATTTGGTGAGACGCAATGCGAATAGGCTTGGAAATACCATTCCCAACGATGTAAGAAAGGACAATTGAGACCGCAACAATGACCACGATGACAATCATCACAGTAAAAAACATCGAATCCACTAAAGCCGAGACGTCTTTCAAAGCTTCTGCTTCATCGATCTCGGTCAGTATCCCCCACTGCATACCCGCTGCGTTTATGGGGGCGTAAGCTGAAAACACCTTAACACCACGATAATCAGGCAGTACTTTAATCCCACTCTGACCTTGCAAAGCGAGCCGGGCTGTTTCTGTATTCACCGATTGTCGTCCAATCGCTGAGTTTTTACTGCGTATCTGCTCAACCATGCTTGACGAAACACCCGCTTGAGTAAGCGCAGCAAAATAGCTGTCAGCATCTTCAATTAAAAAGCGTGATTGACTTCGTAGTAAGCTATCTTGCCCTATCAGATAGGTTTCACCGCTTTCTCCAAGGCCCGCATAACTCCAATTACCATCAAACGTCATGATTGAATTGATCACATCCACTGGCATTTGGAATATCAAGACACCAATACGTTGTCCATTTAGAAATACGGGGGTAGCGATAAAGGATGCGGCGGCTTCGTATGATGGATAGTAAGGTGCAAAGTCTTCTAGATGGTATTCTGACTCACGCATATTTACCGCGGCGTTAAATGCACTGGCGATGCCGCTGCTTCGATATGGGCCAGACTTTAGGTTTGTCGCGAAGTCGAGCTCTTTAAACACTGAATAGACAATGTTGCCCTGTAAGTCGGCCATGAAAATATCGTAGTAACCAAAGGCTTCCAAAAAGTGTTTTATTGCTGGGTGATAGCGGGCGTGAACTTTATCGTAATCGGTACCTAGGCTATCGGCTTTCATTTCATGTTTATTGCCCAACCCATTTGGGTTAACAGCAATATAACGTGATTGCAGCGCCACACCTGTTTCCGTTAACTGGCTGAGAATTTGAAGCTCATTCCCCGACGCACCATTATTGCTTGCTCGGTAACTCGCCCCAAACTCCGAGGAATAGTAGCTCTTGAGTTTGGATTTATCTGAAGAAGAGACATTAGACGAAGGGTAAGATTGATAGGCAGAAGCAAATGCTGACATAGCTTCTTGCGTACTCACATCGTGTGCCAACGTTTCTATTTGAAAGTGGATCTGGTCAAAGTAGCGCTCTATCTCTGATTTTTTGATGGCTCTTACCGATATAAGCTGGCTTGAGGCTCTGTCAATGAGAGCTTGCTCTGACATTACAGAAGCACGCCATCCGACAAAGCCCCCAGAAATAACAACACCCAGCGAACACAATACGGTACACGCAATAATGATTTTACTAGCGATCTTCATAAACAAACCTGACAGCAATACGCTGAAAGCTCCATGTCGAGTTATACGTTTCTTATTATTTTTTAACCAACTGGTTTGTATGAAATCTGTTTTGATACTTTTGTCAGTTTAGGATCGATGAGTCTATCCATCGACACTAAAAGCAGAGGGAGATTGAGTCCTTTAGGTAAAACCTTGTTAATTCTGAGGGTTAGTAGCCGAAGAAATTGGAATATTTTTGCCCATAACAAACGTCGTAAGCCCGTTTTTTTACGAAAGCGAAAACGTTCGACGTACGATAAACCTTACAAATTCTATTGATAGTAGATGATTGAACCTTAATACGCTCCTAAAGGATGCTGCACTTAGCTAACCCAATATTTCTCTCTATCAAGTCAGACGACAACGGCCGTGGACTTGGTTTTCTAACTCGTTGGTAAAGTCACTAAGAAGAAGTTGAGCGCAATAATTAACGCATATTAGCGTTTGGCCTGAATTTCTCACAATATTGTTCATTAAGGTCATTGAATTCACGACTAACCGTGGCCTGTTCTATTTACAATAAGATAACTTATCCCTATCATTTTAAGTGTCACCTCACCCTACAATAGGCATAAAATGAAAAACGATAAACGCCCTCTCTATATCACCTACGCTGGACCCGCTCTTCTTAGTACTCCACTGCTGAATAAAGGCAGCGCATTTACCGCTAACGAGCGTAGTTCTTTTAACCTTGAAGGGCTGTTACCAGAAAGTACAGAAACCATTCAAGAGCAAGTAGAACGGGCTTATCAACAGTACACCAGTTTTGAAAGTGACATGGATAAACACATCTATCTACGTAATATTCAAGACACCAACGAAACTCTGTTTTACCGCTTAGTTCAAAACCACATTTCTGAGATGATGCCTATTATTTACACGCCCACTGTCGGTGCTGCGTGTGAGAATTTTTCAAACATCTACCGACGTGGTCGTGGTCTGTTTATCTCATACGCGAATCGTGATCGCATTGATGATTTATTAAACAACGCAACGAACCACAATGTAAAAGTCATCGTGGTCACCGATGGCGAGCGAATTCTGGGTCTAGGCGACCAAGGCATAGGAGGAATGGGTATTCCAATTGGTAAGTTGGCGCTATACACCGCTTGTGGTGGTATCAGTCCTGCTTATACGCTGCCTATCGTATTGGATGTCGGCACAAACAACCCACAAAGGCTCGCAGACCCTATGTATATGGGCTGGAGAAACCCAAGAATTACAGGTGATGAATACAACGCTTTTGTCGAAGAGTTCATGCAGGCTGTTCAACGACGTTGGCCTGATGCACTGATTCAGTTTGAAGACTTTGCTCAAAAGAACGCAATGCCTCTACTTGAACGCTATAAAGACCGTCTGTGTTGTTTTAATGATGATATTCAAGGTACAGCAGCCGTCACCGTCGGCTCATTGCTTGCGGCGTGTAAAGCGGCTGGCAGTCAGTTATCAGAACAACGTGTAACCTTCTTGGGTGCAGGTTCTGCGGGTTGTGGAATAGCAGAAGCTATCATTGCTCAAATGGTATCTGAAGGGATCAGTGACGCGCAGGCTCGTTCTCAAGTCT
The DNA here is from genome assembly GCF_002877365.1 of Vibrio sp. 10N.261.55.A7. GTDB lineage: Bacteria > Pseudomonadota > Gammaproteobacteria > Enterobacterales > Vibrionaceae > Vibrio. The sequence continues at coordinate 18,608 of NZ_MCWZ01000284.1, read as the reverse complement.
ACATGGTTGATCGCTGGGGACTGCTTCAAGAAGGCATGCCAAACTTACTGGACTTCCAGCAACGTTTAGTGCAAAAAAATAGCGATACGAAAGATTGGACGACAGAAAGCGGTGCTTTTTCTCTACTTGATGTTATGGCCAATGCAAAACCAACAGTCCTTGTTGGCGTTTCTGGTGCTCCAGGGCTATTTAGCAAAGAAGTCATTCAAGAAATGCACAAACATTGCCAGCGCCCAATTGTCTTCCCACTTTCTAATCCAACGAGCCGTGTGGAAGCCACACCAAATGACATTATTCGCTGGACCAACGGCGAGGCGCTTGTGGCAACTGGCAGCCCGTTTGATCCAGTTGTTCACGATGGTAAAACGTACCCAATCGCTCAATGTAACAACAGCTACATTTTCCCTGGGATTGGCCTTGGCGTACTTGCCGTTAACGCAAAACGCGTTACCGATGAGATGCTGATGGAATCAAGTCGCGCACTCTCTGAATGCTCGCCACTGGCTATCAATGGACAAGGCGCTCTTCTTCCTCCACTAGAATCTATTCATTCCGTTTCTAAGAAGATTGCATTTGCCGTAGCGAAGAAGGCGATTGAACAAGGTGTTGCGCTGGAAATCACAGACGAAGCATTAGAATCTGCAATTGAGCAGCATTTCTGGCAACCTGTTTACCGCCGCTATAAGAGAACAGCATTCTAAACAGTATTGAAAACCACTTCTGGTAAACGTACTGAGTTTTAATATTTATTGCCCTTACTGGCATCTCGTCTATTGATAGCGACCAGTGAGGGCTTTCTATTTTGAAGGTCACTGCATTTATTTAAAGGTCACTATGTTTGATTTTTTAGCGCCCCTTGGGCACTACTTACACCCCTATTTACTTGAAATATCCACGGCGATGATTGCCTGCGCGCTCGTGGTGTTTGGCTCAGATATCAATAGAGGGCTTCGCCACGCATTACGCGCTCACCATTTCCTCACAAGAACAATCGTTTTCGTCTTAGTCAATGCATTTGGCTATGGGTTAATCATAGTTAAAGCAACACCTTACCTGTCTCGAACACTTTCTGGGCTGAACTCTGGTATGATGTTTACAATCGTATTAGTTAGCATTATTTTGATAGGGTTATGGGCACAGCGAAATCGGCAAATATAATTGTGGAATTGATTGTTAAATTACACTCTCAGATCACTTGGAAGCGAAGCTTACAAGCGCTTAGATACGCCCTCATTTTTATCCTGATTAGTATTAGTATCCTGGCTATCATCGACCGATGGGTAAGCTGGAAAACCTCCGATTCAATCGTTTCTAACAATCAACTCATCAAACATTACGATGTCGCAGTCGTCTTAGGTACAAGTAAATTCTTAGGTCGCACTCTAAATGAATATTATCAACACCGCATCGACGCGGCCATTGAATTGTTTGAGCAAAATAAGATTGATGACTTTTTGCTTAGCGGAGACAATGCTCACCGCTCTTATAATGAACCCTGGACGATGAAGCGAGATTTACTCAGGGCAGGTGTTCCAGAGCATAATATCTACCTAGATTACGCCGGATTTAGAACCTTAGACTCGGTCATTAGGGCAAAAGAAATATTTGAAAGCGATGACTTTTTAATTATTACCCAACGCTTTCACTGTGAACGTGCTCTCTTTATCGCCAAGCACCATGATATAAACGCGCAATGTTTAGCGGTATCTGGGCCTAAAAATCATTCTGGATATAAAGTTAGGTTACGAGAAGTATTTGCCCGAGCAAAAGCCGTACTCGATCTATACATAATCAATACACAGCCTAAATTCTTAGGGCCTAAAGAGCCTATAATTAACGACAATGCGTTCGTTGGTCCACCCGAAGAACAAGTACTGCTCGAGAACACATCTGAAAACTTAGAATAAACTCACCCTATAATCTTTTCACCTTTGGCTTAAGATCTAGATCATTTGATCATCATTTTCTCTTGTTCACCAGCAAGCTGAACTCGATTTCGCCCTAAGTGTTTCGCCATGTACAGGGCTTCGTCAGCACGTGCAATCGCCTCAGTTGAACGCTCATTCGTTAACAGCGCTACTCCTATACTGCACGTCAGTGGATCACCGTGAACCCAGATATGGTTTTCGACACAACGGCGAATCTGCTCTGCCAGCTTGGCAGCGGCTTCCAGCTCCATAGCTGAACAGAAAACAATGAACTCTTCCCCACCCCAACGAACGAGTCGATGCTCTTGGTCGATGACACTGAACACAACCATAACGAATTCACGCAAGATGTCATCACCGATAGTGTGCCCGTACTGATCATTCACGTGCTTAAAGTAATCGATGTCAAGATACAAAATGGCCACCGAGTTTAATCCGTCGCCGCATTTTTCCGATTGGACTTTCAACCAATCCCTAATCGCATGACGATTCATCGCACCGGTCAAAGCGTCTCGATGAGCCAGCTCTGCATATTGGAAGTTTTGAGCACGAAGGTTTCGATTGATGTTGCGAAGATGCTCCTGCCTTGCTGCCGATTGATTGATCAGAAGCTGATTGCGTCGAATCTCCCCCAGCAATAGGAAGCTGCCACCCATTACCCACATCAAAAGCAAAGACATAAACAGAGTATCACCAGGGATGTATTTGCCCACTAGAGACACTTCTCTGATTTCCATTCTGTAATGACCTAGGCCAACAGCGGACCCCGTAGCGAATTCTATTTTGTTTACGTTTGAGAACTCCGGAGCGGAGTGTTCGATAGGTATATTGTTGTCCACTAACCACCATGTCATGACTTGCAGGCTATGCAGTGGGATCTCCAAAAGTCCCTTTCCTTGTCCTGGCGCGTATTCAATACCATTATATTTATGGGTATATTCATCTTCAACAAGAGAGTACGCCGAGTTAAAGTTGCGCATGTAAAAACGCATTTTAGGGTGGGAATTATCTTCAACATTGACTAAATCCACGTCTAACCGAACAGTATGATAAGAAGAGAGATCAAGGCCATTTTCTTCTTGGTCATTAAGGTGGATAGATACACCACAGTACGGCCAAGGATAATCACTTTCTTTAAGTTCGCAACTAAGAATAGCAGTCGAACCTTCAATGAGTACGTCGGCGGTAGACGAACCGTCATTGGAGGAATCACTGGTTGCGTAAAAGGTATACATACTAGGAGGTATAAGCCTAACCCTGCCATCTCCATACCAACGATATAGCTGAACAGCTAGAATTGTGATTAAAACCATGAAAAATACAGATTTATGGATAAACTTCATACCGTATTGCTGACTCCACAGCCAAGTAAGCTAAAACATGAATTCTTACGATGTCGGAACAGAGTATTTGTTCGCTGCAATACTTCCGCAATTTGGCTGTAAATGCCACATTGGTTCAATAAAACTTAAGCATAAGTGACAATATGCTTATTAAAATTCGAGACAGATCACCATTTGTATTATGCAGTAAGCCATTCAAGTATAATCGACTATTGATATTTCACATTTTATTTCAATACACGATCTTTGCTAAACTAACGCTACATTCTAAGAACAACGAGCAAAGTCATGTCATTCACCATTCAAGGTACATTAAAGAAGATGACCGCCTCTCTTGGCGAGCAAGTAATGTATCAGCTACCCGTCGGTAGTGAATCCGTCGAGCTAAATCCGCTCATCGGCAAGTCAATCACCCTCACCCATACTGGCAATATCTATTGTAGTTCATGTGGTAAAAAGACCAAGAAAAGCTACTCCCAAGGCCATTGCTTTATCTGCATGAAAAAGCTAGCAAGCTGCGATATGTGCATCATGAAGCCCGAGACTTGTCACTACGAGCAAGGAACCTGCCGGGAGCCGCAATGGGGCGAAGAAAATTGCATGGTCGATCATTTCGTCTACCTTTCGAATACATCAAGCATGAAGGTTGGCATTACTCGCCACACTCAAATTCCAACGCGTTGGATCGATCAAGGGGCGACTCAAGGTTTACCTATCTTCAAGGTGAAGACCCGACATATCTCTGGATTAATAGAAATTGAGTTAGCAAAGCACATTGCTGATAAAACCAACTGGAGAACGTTATTGAAGCAAGATGGTGACGATCTACCACTGGCAGAAAGGTTTGCTGAACTCCTTCCTCTTGTTCAAGACAAGATCGATGAGATTAAGCAAAAATATGGCGATGACGCTATCCAAATCTTGGATGAAAGCATTACTCCACTTCAATTTCCTGTCACACAGCATCCGACCAAGATAGTCTCGCATAATTTTGACAAGAACCCAGAAGTGACAGGCGTGATTCAAGGAATAAAAGGTCAGTACCTGATCCTCGATACTGGCGTTATCAACATTAGAAAGTTCACCTCCTATGAGGTTGAAGTCACCGCTTAAAGCATTCGCCTCTTCTGGCTTAGTTAGAAGAGGCGACATAAAACAGACTGATTCACCGCCTCCATATTTCACATCTTCCACCTTTCTAAAAGTGACATTTTTAGCCATTCCGTTCTTGTGATGATCTATTGGTTCTAACCTATTCCCTTTTATTCATGAAAAGGCCCTTGTTTGCCCTTTCTTTACCCCCATATCTTCCATACAATCATCCCAATTAGTATTCTAATTTTAAGTATTGGAGCGCGAATGAGCGACGTAAAACATTGTAATCTATTAATTCTTGGATCAGGTCCTGCTGGATACACTGCCGCTGTTTATGCCGCTCGTGCAAACCTTAACCCAGTTTTAATTACCGGTATGCAGCAAGGCGGACAACTGACGACAACAACAGAAGTTGAGAATTGGCCTGGTGATCCTGAAGGCCTAACTGGGCCTGCATTGATGGACCGCATGAAAGAGCACGCCGAGCGCTTTGAAACCGAAATGTTGTTTGACCATATCAATGACGTCGACCTGAGTCAGCGTCCTTTCCGCTTGAAAGGGGACAGCGGTGAATACACCTGCGACTCTTTGATAATCTCGACCGGAGCTTCGGCAAAATACCTAGGACTGGAATCGGAAGAAGCGTTTAAAGGTCGCGGTGTATCGGCCTGTGCAACTTGCGATGGCTTCTTTTATAAAAATCAAAAAGTCGCGGTTGTTGGCGGTGGCAATACTGCCGTTGAAGAAGCACTTTACCTGTCAAACATCGCGTCTGAAGTTCACCTCATTCACCGCCGTGATACGTTCCGATCAGAAAAGATTCTGGTCAAACGTCTGATGGATAAAGTCGAAAATGGCAACATCGTTCTTCACACCGACCGTACGCTAGAAGAAGTGCTTGGTGATGACATGGGTGTCACAGGCGTGCGTATTAAAGATACTCGCTCTGATAAAACCGAAGATATCGAAGTGATGGGTGCTTTTATTGCGATAGGCCACCAACCGAACACGGGCATATTTAAGGGTCAGCTCGAGATGAAAGACGATTATATCGTTGTGAAATCGGGGCTAAATGGCAATGCCACCGAAACAAGTATCGAGGGTGTCTTTGCTGCGGGTGATGTTATGGACCATAACTACCGACAAGCCATTACCTCTGCCGGTACGGGTTGTATGGCGGCGCTAGACGCGGAACGTTATTTAGACGCCTTAGCCGATAAAGCTTAACTGTTAATCTTCATATTAAATGCAAAACACTGAAGCCCAAAG
>NZ_MCWZ01000284.1:0-12240 GCF_002877365.1 Vibrio sp. 10N.261.55.A7 | reverse complement strand
TATTCCCTTTGGGCTTTCTTTTGTATAATGCCCCCTCAAAATTCATAATAATTATCATTAAGTTTTCAAATGGATAAGAAAAAACAACGCAGCTTGAATAAATGGCTCAAACAGCAGAGTAAGTTAGCCAAACGCTGGCTAATGATCACTGTTGGTCTAGGTGTTCTTTCAAGCGTGTTTCTGTTGGCTCAGGCTGCTCTGCTAGCCTCGATTCTCAGTCAGATCATCATAGAACAAGTTGATAAAAATGAACTCATTCCTTACTTTGCTGCGCTCGCGGCTACCATCGTGATTCGCGCTGCATGTGCTTGGGGCCGTGAGGTATCTGGATTTCGCTGTGGTGAACAAATACGAGTCTACATTCGCCAACTTATCCTAGAGAAACTTCGCACATTAGGGCCAGCCTACATTAAAGGTAAACCGGCTGGTGCATGGGCCACTCTTTTACTCGAACAAGTCGAAGACATGCAAGATTTCTTTGCGCGCTACCTTCCTCAAATGTCGCTATCCGTATTGATTCCTTTTGTCATTTTGATTGTCGTATTTCCAATCAACTGGGCGGCTGGGCTTATATTCCTTATTACTGCACCACTCGTTCCTTTGTTCATGGCAATGGTGGGAATGAAAGCGGCCAATGCCAATAGAAAGAACTTTAAGGCCATGCAACGCCTTTCTGGGCATTTCTACGACCGTTTACAAGCAATGACGACTATCAGGCTGTTCGATCGCACTCAAGCTGAAACGGAAGTTTTAAAGGGCGCATCGGAAGTCTTTAGAGTCCGCACTATGGACGTGCTAAAAATCGCGTTTTTGTCCTCTGCTGTTCTTGAGTTTTTCACCTCGATTTCCATTGCCATCACGGCGGTTTACTTTGGTTTTAGCTTCATTGGCGAGTTGAACTTTGGTCACTATGGCGTTGGCGTGACTCTGTTCGCGGGCCTCTTTATTTTGATACTAGCGCCTGAGTTTTATCAGCCGTTACGCGATTTAGGTACGTTTTATCATGCCAAACAGCAAGCTGTTGGTGCAGCGGAGAGCATTGTCGAGTTTTTGGAAACAGATATTAGCCAAGTTCAATCGGGTGATACGATTTTCAGCGACAGTGACAACCTATCAATCCGCGCAGAGAATCTAGAGATTCTTAGCCCTGATGGGAAAAAACTGGTTGGCCCAATTTCATTCTCAATCAACTCAGCGTCGAGCACTGCGCTAGTAGGTCAAAGCGGTGCGGGTAAAACGACCTTGGTTAATGCCATTTTGGGCTTTATGCCGTATCAAGGCAGCCTTACGATCAATGGTATTGAGTTAAACCAACTGGATCACTCTAGTTGGAGAAAGGCAATAAGTTGGGTTGGTCAAAACCCGCTTCTGCTTCATGGCACTATTCGAGACAACATTACACTGGGTCATGAAACAGCCTCCGATCAGATTCTCGAACAAGTGTTGAAAGACTCTTACGCAGCAGAATTTGTCAACGAGCACGGGTTAGACTATTTGATCTCAGACCGCTCGGGTGGTTTATCTGTTGGTCAGGCGCAACGTATCGCACTTGCGCGTGCTATGTTGCAGCAAGGGCAATTTTGGCTGCTCGATGAACCAACGGCTAGCCTAGATGCTCGAAGCGAGAAACTGGTTAACCAAGGTTTAGCGACTCAAACTAAAGACAAAACGACACTGTTGATCACTCACCAGCTTGAACCTCTCAAAAACATTGATCAGATTCTGGTCATGAAGGACGGTCTAATCGTTGAAAGTGGCCGATACGAGGAATTGTCAAACAACAACGGTCTTTTCCAAAGTATGCTGTCTTCAAATATTGCACTCAGCCAAGCGAATAAGGGGAATTTAGATGCGTGATTTACTCCCTTACCTAAAACTTTATAAGAAGCATTGGTTCGGTTTATCACTTGGAATGGTATTGGCTTTCGCCACCCTATTCGCTTCAATTGGCCTTCTGACATTGTCAGGTTGGTTCTTATCTGCCGCCGCCGTTGCTGGTTTGACCATCGCACGGGAAACGTTCAACTACATGCTCCCAGGCGCGTTCGTCCGTGGGTTTGCGATGGGTAGAACTGCGGGCCGTTGGGGAGAACGTGTCGTCAGTCATAACGCGACATTTAAGCTGTTGACTGACCTGCGTATATTCTTCTTTAAGAAGCTCGCGCCGCTCATTCCTGGCAAAGTCTCTAATTTACGAGACGCAGATCTGCTCAATCGATTAGTGGCCGATGTTGACGCAATGGACCATGTCTATTTGCGCCTACTCAGCCCTATTGTAGTGAGCTTTTTCGGTATTGTTTCTCTCACTGCTTTTTTAAGTTGGTATGATTTAACGCTTGGGTTGACGCTGGGTTCCATTTTGATGGCCCTGCTCATCCTCTGGCCGATACTTTTTTATAAACTCGGTAAACACAACGGTCAGCACCTGACCGAAAATAAGTCGAGCTTTAGGATTGCAACACTCGATTGGATCGAAGGCTATAGTGAGTTAACGCTTTTCGGTGCAGAAGAGAGATACCGTAACGCGATAATCGAGACACAAAATAAGCTTCTCAACAATCAGTTTGTGAATGCGCACTACACTGGATTAGCGCAAGCTTTGCTTATGTTAGCCAATGGTTGGACACTCGTCCTTATTATTTGGTTGGCAGCAGATGGCGTCGGCGGGAACCCACCCGATCCAATGATCGCCTTAGTTGCATTCGCGACCATGGCAAGTTTCGAACTGCTGATGCCCATTGCTGGTGCTTTCCAATATCTTGGCCAGACCCTAACTTCCGCAAGAAGGCTTAACGAGATTACATTGGCGACACCAGATGTCATATTCAGCGACACCAAAGCGCAACCCGCTAATTCGCATGCCATTGAGTTTAAAAACGTCGACTTCCAGTATCCAGACAGCAATCAAACCGTTCTTAAATCTGTCGATCTCCGAATCGAAAATAATGAACGTATCGCGATTGTTGGCCAAACAGGCTCTGGAAAATCGACACTATTGCAACTCCTTAATCGATACTGGGACCCTCAACAAGGTTCCATTACCATTGATGGCGTCGCTCTCACACAGTGGAATGAAAGCCAATTACGTGAATCGATATCGGTCGTCAGCCAACGCGTAGATGTGTTGAATGGCACGTTAAGGGACAACCTACTCATGGCCAGTCCTAAAGCCGGTGATGACGAACTTTCTACGGCTCTAATCAACGTGGGCTTAGAGAAGCTCCTCGATGAATTAGGGCTAGATACTTGGTTAGGCGATGGTGGTAGACAGTTATCTGGTGGGGAGAAGCGCCGTATCGGTATTGCGCGAGCATTGCTGCACAACGCACCAATACTGCTATTAGATGAGCCGACAGAAGGCCTAGACAAACAGACTGAGCAACAGATTATTGAGCTTCTAGAAAAGCACTCTATCGATAAAACAGTGCTGTTCATTACTCACCGCTTAGTGAATCTTCACAATATGGACAAGGTTTGTTTAATTGAGCAAGGTGAAATTGTTGAATTAGGCAGTCATGATGAACTTTTGGCTAAACAAGGTCGCTACTATCAATTGACACAAACCTTGTAAAAGATCAGGAAAAATAAAAAAGCGAGCTATTCATAGCTCGCTTTTTTATCCATGGCCCTACCCTTGTTGAATCTGGTTTCGACCTTGATGCTTGGCCTTGTAGAGTAGGTCATCAGCGCGAGTGAGAATGAGATCCATATCGTCGTTTGCCTTCAAGGTGGTTAACCCTATGCTCACCGTAATCTTTAACCCCTTGTGAAGAGTCTGGAGATCAGAATTTTCTAGCTGCAACATGACTCTATTCAGTACCAAGGAAGCAGATTCAAGATCAGCATGCGGATAAACAGCAATGAACTCTTCCCCTCCCCAGCGACCGATAAAATCATCTCGCCTGCTGCATGACCCCGCTATTTCACCAAACAATTGCAATACCTGATCCCCAACTAAATGCCCGTAGGTATCATTCACACTCTTAAAGTGATCAAAATCGATAATGGCGATAGACAGCTTATTTCCCTTATCTTTCGATGTTTCAATGAGCTCTTTAAGACGAGCTTCCGAAAAACGGCGATTCGCTAATTTTGTCAACACATCGGTATTGGCGATGATCTCCATCTGTTGGCTCGCTTTTTTTAGAGCCCGTAAGTCATTATCTCTCGCGATTTCATGACCCACCCAATTTGAAAATAGCTTAACAAGCTCATAGTCTTGACGAATAAATGGGCGGCATGGCGTTGGGCTAGAGAAATTTAGTGTGCCGTATCGCTCTCCATCAACCAATATTGGAGCACCTAGGTAAGACTCTAAGCCAAACGCAATGAAGCATGGATGCGAGGCAATCTCACTTTTTGATACATGGTTAAAGCCTTGGACATCATTCGCTTTGAATACATGGCTACAATACGTTCCAGATAATTCAAATGTCATTCCCGACTCAAGCCCATCTTCTGGATGAACCGCTTGCTTAACCACGTACTGATCACCATTGATTTGACTAAAGATGGCGATAGGTAAGCCAAACAATTCAGATCCTAACCTCAGAATGGCATCGACACGTTGTGAAAAATTCATGTGTCTAGAAGAGGTTATGCTGTGAAGCTGATTCAGTGCTTCCTCTGCGGCAAGCGTGGCGGACTCATTGGAGATCATGGCAACAATACACAGGTTTTCACCCTGATCATCTTTTATCATTCCACCTGATGTTTTTCCCAGAAATTGATGACCAAACTTAGTCTGGTATTTCGCGAGGGTCGATTGGCTTGGTGCATTCAGGTCAGGGTTATAACGTGTATCCCCAAGTCGCTGAAACTCATCAGCATCGAAGTAAAGTGCCCTAGTGCTCTTATTGTAGAGCTCGTCCAATGAATACCCAAACAACTCGCTAGCAGCTCGATTAATTGACAGAATAGTCCGGTCAAGAGAAGCAATCACGACCGCTTGGTCCATATGTTCAAACACTCGACTCAATAAGGAGAGATCTATCGTTTCTTTTGAGAGTAGCTTTTGCATAACATTCCTTTGCAATCAATCGAATATAACCAATATACATTAGCACACATACTATTGCTGCGTGACATGGATTATTTGAATAAAGCCATCATTTTGAGGCTAAATTCTCTAGGAAATGTCATTAAAAAAGCCGATAGTTTCCTATCGGCTTTCATTGATTCTTTCATCGAAGATGAGGGGCGAATGCTATCTGCGGTTTTTTGAACGAGCTCCAGGTTCACCTGCAGATTTTTTCGTCGGTTTTTTGCTTCGAGAAGGGTTATTACTGCGTCCTTTCGGTGTGCTTACGCGTTCCTCGTGACGTTTAACCGCACGGCGAATTTTCTGACTGCGCGAACGCTCACGCTTACGAGATGTATTGTCTTTCGACTCATCAAGCATGGTGTTTTTCTCTGGCGCAAGTTCAACCAGTTCACGAAGGTAATTCACTTCCTTCAAATCTAGCTCTTTCCAACCACCGCGTGGCAGTTTCTTGTCGAGGTAAATATCACCGTAGCGAACACGTTTCAAGCGACTAACCGTTGTGTCTTGCGACTCCCATAAACGACGAACTTCGCGGTTACGCCCTTCGTTAATCGCCACGTAGAACGTATGATTCATACCTTCACCACCAGCGTAAACAACGTCTTCAAAGCGAGCCATACCATCTTCTAGCTTCACGCCACGAACAAGGTTTTTCACTTTATCTTCGTTAACTTCACCAAAGACACGAACCAAATATTCGCGTTCTACTTGGCGGCTAGGGTGCATTAGGCGATTCGCCAACTCACCATCGGTAGTGAATAGCAACAAACCAGAGGTGTTAGCATCCAAACGGCCAACAGAGATCCAACGAGAGCCACGGATCTTTGGTAGTCGGTCAAAAACGGTACGGCGACCTTCTGGGTCGTGACGAGTACACAGTTCACCTTCCGGCTTGTAGTATGCAAGTACTCGACAAACTACTTCCTCAGAAACTTTAGCGGATACATTGTGACCATCAATACGAATGATGGCACTTTCATCCTCTAGGCGTTCGCCCAATTTCGCCACCACGCCATTAACACTTACACGACCGGATTTAATTAAAGTTTCAAGTTCACGACGTGAGCCATGGCCTGCACGTGCTAAAACCTTCTGTAGTTTTTCGCTCATTTATTTACCTAATAGTTGTCGTCTTCACAGACGTCGAAAGAGAATTGCGACCAAAAATCGCGGGCGCGTAGTATGCCAAATAATTAGTCAAAAAGCACTACTTTTTGATTACTCAAATGGAGATGGATCCCCAGAACCCACACGGGCTACAACGGCTTCGTCATCACTGAAATCTATAACTGTGGTCGGCTGCTCACCTAGATAACCGCCATTTAATATACAATCGACAGCGTGTTCTAATTGGTCACGAATTTCTTCTGGATCCGATTCAGTATGGTCGTTACCCGGCAGAATGAGGGAAGTCGACATCAAAGGCTCACCAAGCGCTTCCAATAAATCCAACGCAATTTTATTGTCTGGAATACGAATACCAATCGTCTTACGCTTAGCGTTCATCAAGCGACGCGGCACTTCTTTTGTTCCTTTGAAGATAAATGTATAAGGACCCGGAGTATTACTTTTCAGCAGTCGAAATGCCGTGTTATCAACGCGGGCATACAGCGCTATTTCTGATAAATCACGGCACAAAAGAGTGAAGTTGTGCTTACTGTCTAAACGACGAATCTGACAAATACGATCCAATGCTTGTTTGTTTTCAAGTTGACACCCCAGTGCATAGCCAGAATCCGTCGGATAAATGATAACACCGCCATTGCGAATGATTGCTACAGCCTGATTGATCAAGCGAGCCTGAGGGTTGTCAGGGTGTACGTAAAAAAATTGGCTCATGGTAATTCCTCATTATTGAGTCTCTCGACTCTATATTGTTATCGAGTTTAAAGGGTTGGTTCATCATCTTGATTCATCGGCGCCGATGAGATAATAGTCCAATCTTTCCATACTGGCTCTACGCCCGAAGGCAACCAAAGGTTTCTACCCAGTTCCGTCCACGGAGATGGGTAATGAAAGTCACTGCCTTGCGAAGCTAATAGTTTGTATTGTATCGCATAATCAGCAAGCGTGCGCCTTTCTTGTTGCGCTTGTTGCGGTAACGCCACCTCCATAGCATCCCCCCCAGCCTCACAAAATGCACTGAGTAAGCGTTTTACCCACTTAGCGGTCAAATTGTAACGCCCTGGATGGGCAAGCACCGCCATGCCTCCCGCATGGTGAATGGCTTCGACAGCATCTTTCATCGAGCACCACGTTGGCGGCACATAGCCTGGGTTATTGCGAGTTAGGTATTTTTTAAACACTTGCTGCATCGTCTTTGCGTAGCCATTGTCTACCAACCACTTCGCAAAATGTGCTCTGGTAATAGGAGCGTCACCCGCCAGTATCTGAACCTCTTCAAAAACGCCCTCTTGTGTCGCCTTTTCCAAACGATGGGCTATCAGCTTTGCTCTTTCGTGACGATGTAACTTTTGTTGTTCAATCAACGCCGTCACTGCGCTATCGTGTTGGTCAATGTTTAAACCCACGATGTGAATATCTTTGTTTTGCCATACCGTCGAAAACTCAATGCCATTAATGAGCTGAATAGGCAATTCATTCTGCTCGATATGTTGTTGTGCTGGAGCAATCCCATCAATTGTATCGTGATCAGTAATCGCCATGACTTTGACATCAAAGCTAACCGCTCTATCAATCAAGTCTTGTGGGCTCAAGCGTCCATCAGATGCTGTTGTGTGACTATGTAGATCAATTTTCATTATTTCTATTCATTTTGTTTGACTTTCTTTCTTTGAACTAGTTAACTAGTACACAAATGCAAGCACGTTTATTGAGGCTCACTATGTTACAAGAACTAAACCAACGGAATAAAGCGAAAGTTTCTGCTGTTAGCAGCGAACTGCGTTGGTGGCGTACTTGGACATGTTCTAAGTGGGTAACCGTGTAACAAAACAAGCCAGATTGTTTCACTAAGCCCGCTAAATTAGCGGGCTTTTTTATTTTGTCGACTATCTCACACTTAACTGACTAACAATTCAACAAATAAGCAATATTGTTCATTGGGAGTCCAGGTAGATTATGCGAGTATGTACGACAGTAAGAACCAAAAAACTAGAAGGAAGTCTTGTGAACAAGACCATCGATATTAAAGAGCTAGGTAACATTGAAATCATCAATACTACCGTTCCATACTCTCAAGACCCAACTCAGCTTTTTCATACTATCTGTGCAGATAAGCGTGACAGCTTGCTACTTGAATCAGCGGAAATAGATTCAAAACAGAACTTAAAAAGTATGCTTCTTATTGATTCAGCGGTTCGAATCATCTGTTACGGCCACGAAGTCACATTTCAGGCTCTGACCGAAAACGGTCAACACCTAATACAACATATTCATTCTAACGTTAAGTCGGATATCCAATCAGAGTTTAGTCCAAAGCAGCTTGTTCTGACATTTTCTCAAGCTTGCGATACGCTTGACGAAGACTCCCGTCTGCGCGAACCCTCTTCATTTGATGCTCTGCGCCTGGTGCAGCACAGCTATAAAAACAATCCTGATGAGAAACTTGAACTCTTTTTAGCCGGTCTATTTGCTTATGACCTGGTTGCTAACTTTGAGCCTCTTGGTGACGCAGCAACCAGCAACCAGTGTCCCGACTACGTATTTTATGTGGCCGAGACACTCCTAAGGTTTGACCATCAGCTAGAACAAGGTCATTTGCACGCAAGTAATTTCAGCCAGAGCCCTTCGGTTAAAGAAACATTGGAAGCTCGTCTCGCTGAAATTAAGACTCTGTGTGAACTGCCCCCTGCCAATGTACAAGCTGAAAAACTGACTGAAGTCAGTGTCGTACCAAGCATTTCAGATGAAGACTTTTGTCAAACCGTTCGAGATTTAAAACAGTACGTCATTAAAGGGGATGTGTTCCAAGTCGTCCCTTCACGCCGATTTACTTTACCTTGCCCTTCTCCACTCGCGGCGTACAAAGAACTCAAACAAAGCAACCCAAGCCCATACATGTTCTACATGCAAGATGAGCTCTTCACGCTATTTGGCGCTTCACCAGAAAGTGCGCTTAAGTACGAAACAGAAACAAATCAAGTTGAAATCTACCCGATCGCTGGCACACGCCGCCGTGGTAAACGCCCGAACGGAGAGATTGATTTTGACCTAGATAGCCGCATCGAACTGGAGCTTCGTACCGACACAAAAGAGAATGCGGAACATATGATGCTCGTCGATCTGGCCCGTAATGATGTCGCTCGAATCTCTCAAGCAGGAACGCGCCATGTTGCCGATCTTCTTAAAGTGGACAGATACAGCCACGTGATGCATTTAGTTTCGCGTGTTGTGGGTCAACTACGTGAAGACTTAGACGCATTGCACGCTTATCAAGCCTGCATGAATATGGGAACACTAACTGGTGCGCCAAAGATTCGTGCAATGCAACTCATACGTGATGTTGAAAAGAAACGTCGTGGCAGCTATGGCGGTGCTGTTGGCTACCTGACTGGCGAGGGCACACTGGATACGTGTATCGTCATTCGTTCAGCGTATGTTGAAAACGGCATTGCTCAAGTTCAAGCTGGAGCCGGCGTAGTGTTTGACTCAGACCCACAAGCTGAAGCCGATGAAACTCGCGGTAAAGCACAAGCCGTAATTTCCGCAATCCAAGCTGCGCATAAGGAATAAACGATGACTACACAGCAAACAAATAGCGCTAATATCGTCTTTATCGACAACTTCGATTCATTTACCTATAACCTTGTGGATCAGTTTCGCTCTCTTGGCTACCCAGTGACGGTTTACCGAAATAACATCGCAGCAGAATCCATCGAACTTGCAATTAAGCAACTGGATAATCCAGTGGTCTTATTGTCTCCTGGTCCTGGTGCGCCTGCCGAGGCGGGCTGCATGCCGGATCTGATTCAACGCTTAAAAGGTAAGGTGCCAATGATCGGTATCTGTCTCGGTCATCAGGCTATCGTAGAAGCCTATGGCGGAACTGTTGCTGGCGCAGGCGAGATCATTCACGGTAAAGTGTCAATGATGGCGCATGACAATCACGCTATCTATCAAAACCTGCCGTCACCACTCGCTATCGCGCGTTACCACTCACTCGTGGCTACGCACGTTTCAAACGCTCTGACCGTAACGGCTGAAGTTGACGGGCTGGTGATGTCAGTGGTCAACGAGCAAGATAAAGTGTGCGGGTTTCAATTCCACCCAGAATCAATTATGACAACTTATGGGGCAACACTGCTATCAAATGCGATAGAGTGGGCTCTTGAACACGAATTCAACCACGAAAAGACGGCTTAATAAGGAAGTTATCATGGAAAATATTATTAACAAACTGTATGACCAACAGCCTCTTAGCGAAGAAGAGAGCCAACAACTGTTTGACGTCATTATTCGTGGTGAGCTAGACCCTATTTTGATGACTGCAGCACTGACTGCACTGAAGATCAAAGGGGAAACGCCCGAAGAAATTGCCGGGGCTGCAAAAGCACTGTTAGTCAATGCTCAACCGTTCCCGCGACCAGATTATGACTTTGCCGACATTGTCGGAACTGGCGGCGATGGGCACGATACCATTAATATCTCTACAACTGCCGCATTCGTGGCGGCGGCTTGCGGCTTAAAGGTCGCGAAGCATGGTAATCGAAGTGTATCCAGTAAATCCGGATCGTCTGACTTGCTCGACTCTTTTGGCATCAATCTCGCCATGAGAGCAGAAGATACCCGTAAAGCCATCGATGACTTAGGGGTTGCATTTTTATTCGCCCCTCAATATCACGGTGGCGTTCGTCACGCGATGCCAGTGCGTCAAACGCTAAAAACGCGCACGATCTTCAATATCCTTGGTCCGCTGATTAACCCAGCTCGTCCAAATATCGAATTAATGGGTGTCTACAGTGAAGAGCTCGTCACTCCTATTGCAAAAACCATGCTTAAAATGGGTATGAAGAGAGCTGCAGTCGTGCATGGCAGTGGCCTTGATGAGGTTGCTATCCATGGCTCAACCACCGTCGCCGAAATTATCGATGGTAAAATCACACTCTACACTTTGACACCGGAAGACTTTGGTTTAGAGAGTCATCCGCTTGAAGCGATTAAGGGTGGAGATCCAGAAGAAAACCGCGCCATCATCACGAATATTTTGACTGGTAAAGGCAGCGATGCTCAGGTTGGAGCAGTGGCCGTAAACGTCGCCTTACTGATGCGCCTGTTTGGTCATGAAGACCTAAAAGCAAACACCCAAAAAGCCATTGCGGCAATGAACTCAGGCCAAGCCTTTGAGCTTGTGCAACAACTAGCGAACCGAGGTTAACCCATGACACAACTTTCAGAACACGTCTCCGTCAAAGAGACTGAAATGGCCGAGGTGCTCGCTAAGATCGTTCGAGATAAATACCAATGGGTTCAAGAGCGAAAAACATCTCAGCCGCTTGAAGAGTTTAAGTCTACATTGGTGAAATCTGACCGCAGCTTTTATCAAGCGCTCGAAGCGAACAAAACAGCCTTCATCTTAGAATGCAAAAAGGCATCTCCGTCTAAAGGCCTTATTAGAGATGACTTCAACCTTGAAGAAATTGCGACGGTTTATAATCGTCATGCAAGTGCGATTTCCGTTTTAACCGATGAAAAGTACTTTCAAGGAAACTTTGATTTCCTACCAACGGTTCGCTCTATCGCTAAACAACCGATTCTTTGTAAAGACTTCATGGTTGATACCTATCAAGTGTATTTAGCGCGCCATTATAATGCTGATGCTATTTTGCTTATGCTCTCCGTTCTCAATGACGAGCAATACAAAGAACTTGCGGAAGTCGCGCATGCTTTAAACATGGGTGTACTGACGGAAGTCAGCAATGAAGAAGAGCTAGACAGAGCAGTGGCGTTGAATGCCAAGGTGATTGGTATTAACAATCGTAACCTACGTGACCTTTCCACAGACCTGAATCGCACTAAAGAACTGGCACCGATCATTAAAGAGAAAGCGCCGAACGCGGTTATTATCTCAGAATCAGGCATCTACACTCATCAGCAGATAAAAGACTTAATCCCTTATGCAGGCGGCTTTTTAATTGGCAGCTCGTTAATGGCGGAAGATAACCTTGAACTGGCTGCTCGAAAGGTCATTCTAGGGGAAAACAAGGTTTGTGGGCTTACGCACTCTGATGATGCGG
>NZ_MCWZ01000283.1 GCF_002877365.1 Vibrio sp. 10N.261.55.A7 | reverse complement strand
CCTTACAAATGCTGGAAAAAGCTAAGCTAAGTATGAAAGAAGAACTCGAAATTGTAGATGGTGAAATGAGAATAGCGGCATCATCAGATTTAGGACGAAACTTAGCAAATAATTGGCTAAATGAATTTATGGACCTTTATCCGAAAATCGAACTCAGAACGTTTATTAGCGACAGTAATGTCGACTTTTATAGAGACTCTATAGACATGGCACTGAGGTATGGCGCACCGAAAGATTCAAATTTATATGGGTTCAAAATATGTAATGTGCCTCGCTTGCTGTGTGCTAGCCAAGCTTATTTGGATAAGTATGGAACGCCAAATACGGTGGGTGAACTCACTAATCATAATGCGTTACTCTATCAATTGCATGATGTTCTGCACGATACTTGGGAGTTCAAATGTGACGGAATACTGCATAAAGTAAAACTAAAGGGAAATCGTTCTTCAAATGATGCGGACTTAGTTAGGCGGTGGTGTGTAGCCGGGCATGGAATTGCCATTAAGTCATGCTTGGATATGGCACAAGATATTTTGGATGGTAATGTCGTCCACTTGCTGCCTGATTCTACACCTGCACCGACTGAACTGTGGCTAGTGGCACCAAGCCGTCAATCCATAACACCTGGAGTAAGATTGTTGCGTGACATGTTTAGAATGAAATCTGAAGCGGTATTGATGGAACTTGTTGACGCAGGTGCCATCAGTAAAAATACGTTAAATGAATATTCTACATAAACTTGGTTGTTGAAATCGGGTACGATTTACATAGTAAATTTGAGCCAAGTTTCACCACTAGAGAACCAAAAACGCCCAGAACTATATAGTGCTGGGCGCTTTGTTTATTGAGACGAATGCTAACTATTAAGCTGCTTTTAAATGAGTAGTAATGTATGGCTGCCACGCATCTTGATAGAGTTGCAGAGATTGACTTCTCATCTTGCTAATTTTTGTTATTTCTAACTGCGTTAGCTCTCGTTGTTCAAAAGCGGCATTGCGTTCTATGTACTGGATGACTTCATACAGTTCATGTTCTGGGCCATTTTTTACATCAGCAATGGCTTTAAGGTGAAGCTGTACTTCAGCGATAATGTTCGTTTTAGGAATTTTCACTAGCAAATTTAGGTCTCGGTAGCCTGATGCAGCAGGGTTCTTAAATCGATTCTTAACTTTTACTATGTCAGTCTCTCTATCAAGGGCCTCATAGACTTCCATTAAACTTTCTACATCATCGGCAACGATTGTTGCGCGAGCGATATCGGTAATTCTCTCTACCTTACCGTTAAGCTCATGTTTAATTTTTTCTTGCGCTCTTTGAGAAGATTTAATGCCGGCAAAGTAGGCATTGGTTTGAGTCAGTAACGCGGTGCTATTACAAATGTCTTCCAATTCGTATTGAGCCTGGTGAGATTTACTATAAAGGGTGTCAAAATCTGAATGCTGTTGAAGAGGAGTCACATCAGTAGATGGAATACCGTATAAACCACTTAGGTTGTGCTTGAATAGCTTTGCACAAACTTCGTTGTGACTTGGTGAAAGTTTATCATCACTACCTGGAGCCATAGGCAGTGCAGCGAATGCAGGGGTGCGAGTCAGCATAAATAGCATAATTGCTGTCGTACGAAGAAATAAGTTCATTCACTCTCCTTAAATGGAAGACTTAGTAAAAAGTGGCATTTAAAGGCACTAAGAACATATCACTTAAGCAGTTAATCTAGACATTGGGCTAATGGTGTTTAAAAACAATGTCCAAAACCTAGTGAATACCTAACTTGTGTTCTGGGTCACATGAAATCGAATTTTCCGGTTTTCAATGACCTATTGCCACGTTACAAATCCATTATAAGTGACCCATTATTAATGGAACATGAACGTGATTGTTAGATTCGGTGAAAGATCGACTTTCTTGAAAATTCAAATGTTGTCTGCGAAGCGAAATGCGAGCGAACGTAGTAAAGATGGTGGTTTCAATAGGGTTTGCACGATAAACTCCACCCAAGAATGAAAAATCAAAGTGTAAAGGAATAGCAATGCAAGACCCTGAATTTTGGCACAACAAGTGGGCAGCGAACCAAATAGGTTTTCATTTAGACGATGTTAACCCTTTACTAACCCAATTTTGGCCTATGACCAGCCCTAAACGAAGTGATTCTGTGTTTGTACCATTATGTGGCAAATCCGAAGACTTAGTCTGGCTTGCGACTAAACACGCAGACGTTAAAGGTGTGGAGCTCAGTAACATAGCCGTTCGCTCATTCTTTGCTGAGCATTTCTATACCCCAATGGTCACGACCCTAAACGGACAGCATGAGTTGTATCAATTTGACGAGCTGTCTATATACACAGGTGATGTGTTTACAGCGCCAATTCAGCAGGTAGACATTGTTTATGACCGTGCAGCACTTATCGCGCTTCCTGAAAGCATGCGGGTTGATTACGCCAACCTCATAAAATCCAAGCTAACTCAATCGGGTCGTATTTTATTGGTGACCTTGGAGTATCAACAGGAAGAGATGGCAGGGCCTCCATTTAGTGTGCCTAGGAGTGAAGTTGAATCTTTATTCTCTGAGTACAAAATAACTCGTTTACATCGAGATGAAGCTGATGCAGAGCACCCTAAAAGACTGAAGAAAGGATTGAGCCGATTTGCTGAAGAGGTTTGGTTAATAGAGTCTTGATAATAGTGCGATCAAGTAGGTGATGGAAACAAAAGCCTAACCTAGTAATTTGCGTGCTAAAGGTTAGGCTTTTATTGTTAGGCTGTCGTATTAATTAGTATGTGATCTTAATTTTTTGAGCGCTTTCTATTGCGTCTTCAATGGCTTTATCAACATTGTCTCGCTGTGTCAGTGACACACCTAAGCGGCGACGCCCATCAATATCTGGCTTACCAAATAAGCGAACCTGAGTTTTTGGTAATGCTAGCGCTTCATTCAGCCCCTCGTAACGAATGTTGGTCGACGTACCTTGGCCTAATACAACGGCAGAAGCTGCAGCGCCATATTGAGTGATTGTATTGATTGGCATACCGGTAAATGCTCGAACGTGAAGCGCAAATTCAGACAGGTCTTGAGAGATGAGTGTCACCAAGCCTGTATCGTGTGGGCGAGGTGATACTTCGTTGAAAATGACCTTATCGCCTTTGATAAACAGCTCTACGCCAAACAGTCCGTAACCACCAAGCGCGTTAACGATTTTTTCAGCACTGTATTCTGCGGCTTTACGAGCCATATCGGTCATGGCTTGTGGCTGCCAAGACTCACGATAGTCTCCATCTTCTTGTCGGTGGCCGATTGGTTTACAGAAATGAACACCGTCAACTGCACGTACAGTCAACAATGTAATCTCATAATCAAAGTCAATAAAGCCTTCTACAATGACTCTGCCTGCGCCAGTACGACCGCCTTCTTGAGCGTAGTCCCAAGCCTTTTGTATGTCGTCTTCTGTTTTAATAACACTCTGACCTTTACCTGAAGAACTCATGACAGGTTTACAGACACAAGGTAGCCCGGCGAAATCGACTGCGGCTTTAAACTCTTCGTAGTTGTCTGCAAATTTATAAGGAGACGTTGTCAGCTCAAGTTCTTCTGCTGCGAGTCGGCGAATACCTTCACGATTCATTGTAAGCTTGGTCGCATTAGCTGTTGGCACGACGTTTAGGCCTTTAGCTTCTAGTTCAACCAGTTTATCTGTGGTGATGGCTTCAATTTCAGGAACAACATAATCGGGTTTTTCTAGAGCAATGATTGCTTCTAAAGCATCACCATCAAGCATGTCGACAACATGACTTCTGTGAGCAACCTGCATTGCTGGTGCATTTTCATATCGATCACAAGCAATCACTTCCAATCCTAAACGCTGGCATTCAATCGCAACTTCTTTTCCCAATTCGCCTGAACCCAGAAGTAATACTCGCGTTGCACTCTTACCTGTAGCCGTACCAAACATAAAATCCTCACTAACCATACTGAGTATAAAATCTGGCGTGAATAATACTGATTATGAAGACAAAAGCAAACGTTTGCGCTTATGGTGGCCGAGAGTAGGTTGTTGTGGTGACGCGTGAGAGATTCAAACGGTTAAATGACATATAGGCGATGACGGAGATTGAAGTTTCATTGATCTGAAACGTAGTAAACAAATCCAAACACTTTAATAATAGAAGCCTTTAAAGTAAGGGGCGTTTGCTCTAAATTACA
>NZ_MCWZ01000282.1 GCF_002877365.1 Vibrio sp. 10N.261.55.A7 | reverse complement strand
TAGGTACACTATGGGCCACAATAAAAGAGCCCAAGTAGGAGTTCTTTCTTATGAGTTTGAAAAAATTACTCTCTCTCGGTTTTGGCGTCATTCTCGCCTTGATACTCGTTATTTCTGTCGTCGCTTCCTTACGATTTTATCAATCAAGCGAAGGATTCAATACCTATAGAGCGTTAGCACTGACCAGTGTTTCAACCGGCCGAGTTCAAGCCAATGTTCTAGAAGCAAGGTTGGCTGCATTAAAATACATTAAAAACCCAAACCCATCCTACATTACCGACCTAGAAGCTCGGATTAGCACTTCTATCGAACTCATTGAGGGCGTTTTAAATTCGCATATTGATGATGTCCACAAGAACGAATTCTTAACCATTGAAGATCAACTCACCCAGTACAATCAAGGCTTCCAGAAAGTGGTTCAATTGGTTGAACAACGTAATCGACTTGTCCATGACAAACTCGATCCTGCAGGGCTCAATATGCGTAAAGCAGTGACGAACCTAATGGAACAATCTTCGGTTGAAGAAGATATCGATGTGGCCGTTAAAACGGGTCACCTCCAGCAACATGTGCTGCTATCTCGTTTATACGCCTCGAAATTCCTCACCAGTAATAGTGCTGAAGACGCGCAACGAGCACAGCAAGAGTTCAAAGAATCGGCTGAGTTTGCTGACCAAATAAAGATAAAACTATCCTCTAGCCAACAGAAAACGTACCTTTCAGAGTTCTATGATTCTTTTAATGTCTATCAATCAACGTTTTCGGACGTGGTTTCGACCATCAACGAAAGAAATGGCGTCATTACAGGCACACTCGACGTCATGGGGGCATCCGCCGCCAAAACCATCGAAGAAATCAAACTGTCAACGAAGGATAAGCAAGATATCGTGGGACCAGACATGGTAGACCGCTTTGCTAACGCACAGATCATCTTGATTGTCTTATCCATTGTTGTTGTGGTCATAGCACTGGGTATTGCTGTTGCCATCTACCGCAGCGTGTTGAAAGTTGTCGGTGGCGAGCCGAGTGATATCCAATCGATCGTAGAGGAAGTGGCTTCAGGTGACCTTTCTAAACAAATCACGGTCACAGGTAACGAAACAGGGATCTACGCGAATATTTTGCAAATGCGCCTAGAGCTGCGTCGAATCATCGATGGCTTCCATCAAATCTCAGACAATGTGTCTTCGGCTTCTGTCGAGCTAAGCGCAGTGATGACGGAAACTGAATCGAATGCTCAGCAAGAGCTCAGCCAAATGGAACAAGTGGCAACGGCGATTAATGAACTATCAAGCACCGCCAGTGAAGTGAGCCAAAATGCCGCCAATGCAGAAAGTGCTGCCACAGACGCAACATCCAATGTCGAAGAAGGCGGAAACTCTCTTGATTCTTCTGATGAAATATCTCGCAAGGTCGACAGTTCAATTGAAGAGACGTCGAAAATCGTCAATCAACTGCAAGAGTACTCTGTCGAAATAGGCACGGTCATCGAGGTGATTAACTCCATTTCAGAGCAAACCAACCTACTCGCGCTCAATGCTGCTATCGAAGCCGCCCGAGCCGGGGAACAAGGTCGCGGGTTTGCGGTTGTGGCCGATGAAGTTCGTTCATTGGCTGCAAAAACACAGCAATCCACCATCGACATTCAAGAGATCATCTCTCGACTTCAAGCCCAAGCGAAAGACGCCAATCAATTTATGGAGTCTAACTTGGTACTGGCGGAAGATTCCCGGAAGTACAGCGAACAGCTTCGTAAGGCATTTACCTCGATCACAGCCTCAGTGAGCTTGATCTCTGATATGAATACGCAAGTGGCAACGGCTTCAGAAGAGCAGTCAGGTGTGACACAAGATATCTCACAAAATGTGTCGCAAACTTTTGACATCGTGAACCACAATGTTTCGGCCATTCAAGAAAGTAAAAAAGCCAGTGAAGAACTATCTTCTTTAGCGGTGAAACAAAAAGACCTATTAAGCTTCTTTAAACTGTAAAAACAAAAAAGAGCAGCCTTATCATTAGGCTGCTCAAACAGTGTTGCTTCGTTATTATAATGACGCTTTTGTAGTGGATTCTATTTAAGCGTTACTTAAACTGCTCTTCCTCTGTCGACCCAGTCAATGCCGTTACTGACGAGTTCCCACCCTGAATCGTATTGGTCATGCGGTCAAAGTAACCCGTTCCCACCTCTTGTTGGTGCGCAACGAATGTGTAGCCCTTATCAGCCGCTTCAAATTCTGGACGCTGTACCTTCTCAACGTAGTGGCGCATGCCCTCACCTTGTGCATAAGAGTGCGCAAGTTCAAACATGTTGTACCACATGTTGTGAATGCCCGCTAACGTGATGAATTGGTACTTGTAGCCCATGTCTGACAGCTCTTGTTGGAACTTCGCAATCGTTTCTGAATCTAGGTTTTTCTCCCAGTTAAACGATGGTGAACAGTTATACGCAAGCAGTTGATCTGGGTACTTAGCGTGAATGGCTTCCGCAAATTTACGCGCTTCTTCAAGACATGGCGTCGCTGTTTCACACCAAATTAAGTCCGCATAAGGTGCGTATGCTAAACCACGAGAGATCGCTTGGTTGATACCCGCATCAACCTTATAGAAGCCTTCAGCAGTACGCTCACCTTGAATAAAGTCGCTATCGTAAGGGTCGCAATCCGAAGTTAACAGGTCAGCAGCATTCGCATCCGTACGTGCAATGACAAGGGTAGTAGTACCCGCTACATCCGCAGCAAGACGAGCAGCCGTGAGTTTCTGCACTGCTTCTTGAGTTGGAACCAATACTTTACCGCCCATATGTCCACATTTTTTCACAGAAGCCAGTTGGTCTTCAAAGTGAACACCCGCCGCGCCGGATTCAATCATGTTCTTCATTAACTCATAAGCGTTCAATACGCCACCAAAGCCGGCTTCCGCATCCGCAACGATAGGTAGGAAGTAATCTAGACCACCTTCATCTTGTGGCGTGACACCCGCAGACCATTGAATTTGGTCAGCACGACGGAACGAGTTATTAATGCGTTTTACAACAGAAGGCACAGAATCTACAGGGTACAATGATTGGTCAGGGTACATAGTCGATGCAGTGTTGTTATCCGCCGCTACTTGCCAACCTGATAGGTAAATCGCTTCGATACCCGCTTTCGCTTGCTGTACCGCTTGGCCACCAGTAAGTGCACCCAAACAATTCACGTAACCTTTTTTGGCATCGCCATTGACCAATGACCACAGTTTATCCGCACCACGTTGAGCGAGGGTATTCGCAGGAACAACCGAACCACGAAGATCAACCACCTCTTCTGCAGTGTAGGTACGCTTTACGTTTTTCCAGCGTGGATTAGTTGCCCAGTCTTTTTCTAAAGCTTCGATTTGTTGGCGTCGAGTTAATGTCATGGTATTTCCCTCTTTAGTAGTGCGCTATTTACTTAGCAAGTAAGTGTTTACTCTCTGGTAAACGACATGCGCATTAGTCTTCCATTTCATAGCAGCGTTACTTATGTTTGACGATAAGAGTGCTGCATCTGAAGGTTGATTTCACGTTATTGGTTTTTATAAAAATGGTTTCTATTACTTGGTTATTAGTCCAGATAGTCATAACCCGGTATGGTTAAGAAATCGGTTAATTCGTCACTGGTGGTTAAAGTCGCCATCAATTTCGCGGCTTCTTCAAATCGCCCACTTTGATATCGCTCTTCACCGAGCTCTTGCTTCACAACCTCTATCTCTTCAGTAAGGTATTGTTCAAACAGAGCCTTAGTGACGGTTTCACCGTTATCGAGCGCTTTGCCGTGTTTAATCCATTGCCAGATCGATGCGCGAGAAATTTCTGCGGTTGCGGCATCTTCCATCATTCCGTAAATCGGTACACAGCCATTACCTGAGATCCATGCTTCAATGTATTGAAGGGCAACGCGGATGTTGTGGCGCATTCCTTGTTCTGTTCGTTCGCCAGAACACGGCTCTAATAGCTCTTTCGCGGTAATCGGTGCATCATCACTGCGAGAAATATCAAGCTGGTTACTGCGCTCACCAAAGGTCGCATCGAACACTTCAAGTGCGGTGTCAGCAAGGCCCGGATGCGCAACCCAAGTACCATCATGTCCATTATTCGCTTCAAGCGACTTATCGTGCTTAATCTTATCGAGTACTTGTTGGTTCGCGACCGGATCTTTTGCTGGGATGAAGGCGGCCATACCTCCCATAGCAAACGCTCCTCGCTGATGACACGTGCGTACTAACAATCTTGAGTAAGCGTTAAGGCATGATTTCTCCATGGTCACGACTTGTCTGTCAGGCAAGATACGGTCTGGATAATTTCTTAGTGTTTTGATGTAACTGAAGATGTAATCCCAACGACCACAATTTAGGCCAACAATGTGCTCTTTCATCGCGAATAAAATCTCATTCATCTCAAACACAGCAGGCAATGTTTCAATCAGCACAGTCGCTTTAATCGTGCCCGTGTCTAAACCGAAGTACTCTTCAGTGAAGTGGAAAACATCACTCCACCATTTCGCTTCATGGTGTGATTGAAGCTTAGGAATGTAAAAGTACGGGCCACTGCCTTTCGCGAGTAGTGCTTTGTAGTTATTGAAGAAATACAAAGCGAAGTCGAACAAAGCGCCTGGAATTTGCTCTTGGCTATAGGTCACGTGCTTCTCTTTCAAGTGAAGGCCACGAACACGACAAATAAGCACTGCTGGGTCATCGGTCAATTGGTAGTGTTTATTGTTACTTGGATTGGTGTAGCTGATCGTCCCGTTGACGGCATCTCGCAGGTTTACTTGACCATCCAACACCTTTCCCCAAGCGGGTGACATGGAGTCTTCAAAGTCAGCCATGAATACCTTCACATTGGCATTTAAGGCATTGATCACCATTTTACGGTCAGTTGGGCCCGTAATCTCAACACGACGATCTTGCAAGTCTGTTGGAATACCTAATATCTTCCAGCTGCCTCCTCGGATGTCTTGTGACTCCTCAAGAAAGTCAGGAAGCTCGCCTTGATCAATTTGTTGCTGACGCTGTTGGCGAGCATCGAGCAAGCTATCGACTCTAGTGGCGAACTTCCCACACAACTGAGATAAAAAGGTTTGGGCTTCAACAGGGAATATGGCTTGGTGCTCAGGCGATACTTCACCGACCACATCAAGCTGGCCTTCTAAGGTTCCAGTGGCAGTGTTCTGTTTTTGTTTTTTTTCTGAAACTGAAGCAAACATAATTCTCTTCCTTTGAACTCTTTATACTGATGCACGTTACACAATGGAAAGTTATCTTTTGTAACTATAGAACCACAAAATAACATCTTTAACACCTTGTGGTTTTGCTCATTTATTGTGCTGACCTGTCTATACCTTCACCTAGTCAGAACTGTTTTACAAGACTCTAAAAACTAGACATAAGTCTTACATTCCCTTTCAAAGCCTGCATTTAACTTACACCAAACAATCATAGAGCAACAGCTCTAAAGTTAACAAAAAGTTAAATTCAAAGTTTTATCCCGTTTGAAACAAGTGATTGATTTTCACCCGTTATATGTAAGTTATTACGTAATTAAATTACATGAATTTCACAGGCGATTTCCAATTCAAACAAGCGTATGAAAAATCAATTAACTGGCATAAGCCTTGTTCTATAAGCCTATAGGCGGAGAAGTAATGAAGAGTTAAACAACTGCGTGGCGGCAGTATGTAAAATTTACATTGTGAAGTTTTACAATGTTATGAAAGGTTCAGAAATTAAAAGCTGTAAAATTTTACAAGTTAAAGTTAACCAATAGTATAAAATGCTAGAAAGCATGCCATATTTAGCATGCTTTTTATTGTTAACTGGTGATTATAGCGACTACGACCAAGCTCTATAATAGGTCAGAGACGACATCCGCTAATTGTTCAAATGTTGACGTTCTAGAGGTACTTGGTCGCCAAACAAGGCCAATATTGCGATATGCCTGCTTACCTGGCGGATCAATAACAACCAAATTCTGGTTTTCAAGCAAACCATGCTCAATCGCCATTTGCGGAATAAAGGTGGTACCCAATCCATTTGCCACCATTTGAACCAACGTATGTAGGCTCGTTGCGCTAAATGGATTGATCTTTTCTTTATCCGTCAACTTACACGCTGAAACGGCATGCTCAGTCAGGCAGTGCTCTTTCTCTAATAGGAATACAGATTCATTAGGCAGGTCGTCGTACTTGATTGGAACACGAATCGCGTCTGCTTGATTTCGACTGATCACCATTCTAAAAGGGTCTTTCCCGACCACTTTACTGTGCATGCCGTCTATATCGACGGGTAATGCAAGAATAAGGACATCCAACTCTCCGTGTCGAAGTGCGGCTAAAAGGTTGGTGGTTGTGTCTTCCCTGAGGAGTAGGTTGAGATGTGGGAAACTGCGATTGGCCTCTTGGACTAAGTCACACAATAAGAATGGGGCAATCGTTGGAATACACCCTACCTTTAATTGCCCCTGCATTTTGTCCCCATTGCATAAATGGCCAAGTTCAACGAGATCTTGCCCTTTCGCTAATAACTCACGACCGTGATTGACGACTAGCTCACCCGCTTGAGTAAAGACTAATGGGCTTTTCTTATCTTTCTTTTCGTATAAAGGACAACCGATCAACTCTTCAAGATTCTGAATACCTTTACTTAATGTCGATTGGCTGACAAAGCACTTTTCCGCTGCCTCACTAAAATGACGCGTTTCATGCAAGGTAACTAGGTAATGTAACTGCTTTAAGCTGGGCCATTTGTTCATAATGTAATCACAGTGTAATCAATAGTTATTAGGTTAGTATTGAGAATACAAATCGGTTTTTATTCATCGCTTTTTTCGATGAACTCAATCTATTTAATTCGCTTTTTTCTATAGTAACTTTTGTACTATAGTTTGTCCCGTAGAAACGAAAGCCCAAACAAAGATGTTTGGACATCAACTTTTTAGGAGATTCAAAATGGTACTAGTAGGACGTCAAGCCCCTGACTTTACAGCTGCAGCAGTTCTAGGTAATGGTGAGATCGTAGATAACTTCAACTTTGCTGAGTTTACTAAAGGTAAAAAAGCAGTTGTATTCTTCTACCCACTAGACTTCACATTCGTTTGTCCTTCAGAGCTTATCGCTTTTGATAACCGTCTTGCTGATTTCCAAGCAAAAGGCGTTGAAGTAATCGGTGTTTCTATCGATTCTCAATTCTCTCACAATGCATGGCGTAACACTGCTATCGAAGATGGCGGTATCGGTCAAGTTAAATACCCTCTAGTTGCTGACGTTAAGCACGAAATCTGTAAAGCATACGATGTTGAGCACCCAGAAGCAGGCGTTGCTTTCCGTGGTTCTTTCCTAATCGATACAGACGGTCTTGTACGTCACCAAGTAGTTAACGATCTTCCACTAGGTCGTAACATCGACGAAATGCTACGCATGGTTGATGCACTAAACTTCCACGAGAAAAACGGTGAAGTTTGTCCTGCACAATGGGAAGAAGGTAAAGCTGGTATGGACGCATCACCAACAGGTGTAGCAGCGTTCCTATCTGAGCACGCTGAAGACCTAAGCAAGTAATTCGCTAGGTACCTTAATTGTCTATCTGTAGCTTGCTATAGAAAGCAGAGTTAAGGAAAACACCCGCGCTCAAACGGGTGAATGGTTGGACTCTCTATAAAGAGAACATATAAAGCTAAAGCTATAGCGCAAAGCGCACGCCAATCAGTTATAAGTAAAGTCTTAATCAAAACCCGAAGCATTGCTTCGGGTTTTCTTTTATCTGACTATTTCAAATCCAGCGGTTTACGTTTGGCAACGTTTATGAAAAGAGACGATGTATTATGACTGCGTACTTTTCGAAAAAATCGATCACTGTGCTCACAGCAGTTTTTTCTCTTCGAAGAAAACTATCTCTAAAAAGACAAGCAATATCATTTTACGGACTTTCTCTACTTACGCCCTTTCATAAAGAGTGCGCTCTCTTTATGATGTTCCCAACGCAAATATTTACCCTGTGATAGCAGTGAGCTGTCCAGTAGACCAATTCAAACATGGAGATTTAACATGGCTTACTTTTCACTAGCCTTTGGTACGGCAACCACTAACCGCGACAATAAAATTATTGAAGCTTTCTTCCCTAACCCGCTTCTAAATCCAAGCGATGCGTTAGTCGCTTCTGTTGCAAAGGTTGCAGGTTACACTGAAGGCAACCAAGCGATTGAAATCTCACCAAAACAAAGCGCTGAATTGGCAACGGCATTTGCCGCAAGCGGTGATATCGAGAATGCTTCTTTTGCAGAAAAAGCGGCCTCTTCTGAGCAACCACTTGTATTGGTTGTTCTTGCAACAGACGAGAAGCCACAATCTGTAGCGGAAGGCTTCTTAAAACTGCAGCTTATTTCTAACCGCCTAGTTCAGCCACACGGCACAGTACTAGACGGCATTTTTGGTCTACTGCACAACATCGCATGGACAAACGAAGGTCCAATCGATCTTCCTGAGCTTGCTGATCGTCAAATCGAAGCACGCCTAGCGGGCCGTTCACTTAGCGTAGATTGCGTCGATAAATTCCCTAAAATGGTCGACTACGTGGTCCCAGCTGGTATTCGTATTGCAGACACTTCTCGCGTTCGTCTTGGTGCTCACGTGGGTGAAGGCACAACGGTTATGCACGAAGGTTTCATCAACTTCAATGCCGGTACTACTGGTGTAAGCATGGTTGAAGGTCGTATCTCTGCAGGTGTTGTTGTCGGTAATGGTTCAGACATCGGTGGCGGCGCTTCTATCATGGGTACTCTGTCTGGTGGCGGTACTATGGTTATCTCTATCGGCGAAAACTGCCTACTTGGCGCAAACGCAGGTCTTGGCTTCCCAATGGGCGACCGTTGTACGGTTGAGTCTGGTCTTTACGTAACGGCGGGCACAAAAGTTCGCATGTTAGATAAAGAAGGCAACGAAGTGGAAATCATTAAAGCTCGCGACCTTGCGGGTGTCTCTGACTTATTGTTCCGTCGCAACTCAGTGACAGGTCAAATTGAATGCCTAGCGAACAAGTCTGCGGTTGAGCTTAACTCTGAGCTTCACAGCAACAACTAGACATTGCTCTATTGATTGAAAGCAGCCAATCTTGGCTGCTTTTTCGATCTTACAATGCCGCTGCTCTTCACTTAATGTTACGTTCTCCTTTCGCACACTCGTCTCCCTCCCTCTTCTGCATTAAAAATTAACATTTACGAACACAAATCAAACAAAAAGATCGCACAATACAAACAAAAATACGTTCCAACACTCATTTTTAATGTTCGTTTGTTTTCGTTTTAATGCAAACATGCACAATATGGACTCGATGATTGTGTCTGTCTGGCAAAAGGCATCGCTGCCGGTTTTTCGCCGTCATATCAGCTCATGCTTACTTAGCCAAAACATAAAACATCAAGCAATACACGGTACGAGTGATCATCGCCATAGAACATCGACTAAAATATCTATAACAGAAAAACAAGGACACCCTACATGACTGAGCAGAAGTACATTGTTGCGTTAGACCAAGGGACAACGAGCTCTCGCGCGGTCATTCTCGATCATGACGCTAATATAGTGAGCGTCTCACAACGAGAGTTTACGCAAATCTACCCTAAAGCAGGATGGGTTGAGCACGATCCACTTGAAATCTGGGCAACGCAAAGTTCAACCTTGGTCGAAGTGTTGGGTAAGTCGAGCATTCGAAGTGATCAAATAGCGGCTATCGGCATCACCAATCAACGCGAAACGACCATCGTATGGAACAAAGAGACGGGCAAACCCGTCTACAATGCGATTGTGTGGCAGTGTCGACGCACCGCTCACATTTGTGAGGAACTCAAAGAGCGTGGCTTAGAAAAATACATTCAAGACACGACAGGTCTCATTCTCGACCCTTACTTCTCAGGCACTAAGATCAAATGGATTCTCGATAACGTAGAGGGCGCGCGCGAAGACGCTGAAGCTGGCAAGCTATTATTCGGAACGGTTGATAGTTGGCTGGTCTGGAAGATGACTCAAGGTCGTGTTCATGTAACAGATTATACCAATGCTTCTCGCACAATGCTGTATAACATCAATGACTTGAAATGGGATGAGCGGCTACTAGAAGAAATGGGGGTGCCCCTTTCTATGATGCCGGATGTTCGTCGTTCGTCTGAAATCTATGGCGAAACCAACATTGGTGGTAAAGGTGGCACACGTATTCCAATCTCAGGCATTGCAGGCGATCAACAAGCAGCGCTCTATGGGCAAATGTGTGTTGAAGCAGGGCAAGCCAAAAACACCTACGGTACTGGCTGCTTCTTGTTAATGAATACTGGTGAAGAAAAAGTAAGCTCACAAAATGGTTTGCTCACCACCCTGGCCGTTGGACCAAATGGCGGCCCCGCTTATGCTCTAGAAGGTGCCGTGTTTATGGGGGGCGCTTCAATTCAATGGTTGCGTGACGAAATGAAGCTTCTGGCCGACGCAAAAGATTCGGAATATTTTGCAACCAAAGTCGACTCCTCCAATGGCGTGTATGTCGTTCCTGCTTTTACAGGACTGGGGGCTCCCTATTGGGATGCCTATGCTCGAGGCACGATTGTTGGCCTAACCCGAGGCGTCAATTCCAACCATATTATTCGAGCCACATTAGAGAGCGTCGCGTACCAAACACGCGATGTCCTGGATGCCATGCAAGCCGATTCAGGCATCAAACTGTCGGCACTCAAAGTGGATGGGGGCGCCGTTGCCAACAATTTCTTAATGCAGTTCCAATCCGATGTGCTTGATACCGAGGTGCATCGCCCTGAAGTGACTGAAGTCACCGCGTTAGGCGCCGCCTATCTTGCAGGCCTAGCTGTTGGGTATTGGGGCAGCGTTGAAGAGCTCAAGAACAAGGCCGTACTGGATAAAAACTTTACGCCTCATCATGATGAAGAAAAGCGGAACCGACGTTACAAGGGCTGGAAACGCGCCATAAAATGTGCGCAGACATGGGCAGAATTGCGCGATTCCGAAGATTAATTACATTCACTCATAAAAAGAGCGCTTTCACGCGCTCTTTTTGAGTGTCAATCCAAATAAAACCTCCTCTCCTCTTCAAAGTTTCTCCTCGCTAGCGCACAATAACGTTAAGTGAATTCTCAAAGGCCTTTTCACATGGTCTAGGTTCGAGGAAAGGAACCTTTAATGAAACAGATACCAAGACATCAGCAAATCATTGAGCTGGTCAAAAAGCAGGGCTATGTCAGTACCGAAGAGCTGGTTGAGCGCTTTGAAGTCAGCCCTCAAACAATCCGACGCGATCTCAACGAACTGGCGAACGACAATAAAATTCGACGTTATCACGGTGGAGCAACCATTCCACTGAGTTCAGAAAACACCTCTTACAACACTCGTAAAAGCATGAACTTCAATGAAAAAGATGTGATTGCGGAAGAGTTGGTTAAACACATTCCAGATGGCGCCACACTGTTTATTGATATAGGTACCACCCCTGAAGCCATTGCTCGAGCGCTCAATAAAAACCATAAACAACTCAGAGTCGTGACCAATAACATCAATGTCGCCACGATATTACTGCCAAACCCTGAGTTTAACGTCATCCTCGCAGGCGGCGAAGTTCGCAACCGAGATGGTGGAATTGTGGGTGAAGCGACACTCGATTTTGTGAAACAGTTTCGTCTAGACTTCGGTATTTTGGGCGTAAGCGGTATTGATTACGATGGTTCATTGCTGGATTTCGATTACCACGAAGTGCGTGTAAAGCAGGCCATTATCGAGAATAGCCGCAGTGTCTACCTAGCGGTTGACCACAGTAAGTTTGGCCGTAATGCCATGGTTAAACTGGGGAATGTGTCCCAGCTACAGATGCTCGTGACCGATCAAGAGCCGCCAAAAGAGATCTCTAAAATACTCAATGAGCACAGTATCCCACTTGAGATAACTCAGCACTGTTAGCAGGCACTATTAGCCAGCATTATTAACAAGAGCCGCTAACAGAGCAACGCACAAAATCTGCAAGCAACGATACGGGTGTTTATCCATGATATCGCATCCACCTCTAGTCATCGGCTAGAGGTTTTTTTATGCCCGTTCAAACAAAAACGCGCATTTTCGAAAATATTTAGTGATTACATACGAAAGCTAGGTTACGATTGTTTTATGTTCACAAATGCTCGTTCGCTCACTAGAGGCATATTACATGAGTACTCAACAATCTACATCGCCAATTCTTGACGTTATCGTTATTGGTGGCGGCATCAATGGCGCAGGTATCGCAGCGGATGCTGCTGGTCGCGGACTTTCTGTTGGCCTTTATGAAGCAAACGATTTTGCCTCAGCAACGTCATCCGCAAGCTCTAAACTGATTCATGGAGGCTTGCGCTACCTAGAGCACTATGAGTTTCGTTTGGTTTCAGAAGCGCTCGCCGAGAGAGAAGTTCTTCTCAAGAAAGCACCACATATTGCCCAACCTATGCGTTTCCGTTTGCCTCATCGACCTTTTTTGCGCCCAGCTTGGATGATCCGTTGCGGGCTGTTTCTGTACGACAATCTCGGTAAACGAACCACGCTACCCGCGAGCCAATCCGTTGATCTTGCTAAATCTGGGCTGTTTAATTCAGACATTAAAAAGGGCTTTGAATACTCAGATTGCTGGGTTGATGATGCTCGCCTTGTTTTACTCAATGTCATGGCAGCTCAAGAGAACAACGCAGAGATCCGCAACTATTGCCGTGTTGAAAAAGCCCATCGATCTGGTGGGATATGGCATGTCACGGTTCATGATCTTGCATCGGGTCAACGCTTTGAACGTAAAGCTAAGGCACTCGTCAATGCTGCGGGACCGTGGGTAAAACAGTTCTTTGATGATGGGCTAGAACAAGCGTCACCGCGTAATATTCGATTGATCAAAGGCTCTCATATTGTCGTCCCACGTATTCACGATGAACCAAAGGCCTACATTCTTCAGAACAAAGACCATCGAATCGTCTTTATGATCCCGTATCTCGATAAGTTCTCGATCATCGGCACAACCGATGTGGAATACAAAGGCGATCCTCGAAAAGTCGAAATATCGGAAGAGGAAGTCGACTACTTGATTGATGTGGTTAATCAGCACTTCGTGACCCAACTAGACAGAGACGATGTTGTTTGGACATACAGTGGCGTACGACCGCTGTGTGATGACGAGTCAGATTCACCTCAAGCCATCACTCGTGATTATACGCTTGAGCTGGATTCGGAAAACAATCAGGCGCCATTGCTTTCTATTTTTGGTGGCAAGCTAACCACGTACCGAAAACTGGCAGAGTCGGCCATGGACAAGCTTCACCCCTTCCTCAATGAAATGGGCACTAAATGGACAGCGACACACGCCTTACCAGGTGGGAACTTCAGTTGCAGTCGTGAACAATTGGCCAGCACCATGCACGCAAGCCACCCTTATATTCCAGAGGCGCTATTGCTTCGTTATGTGACTCAGTTTGGCACCTACACCTGGCAACTGCTTGATGGTGTTAGCACTCTTTCCGATCTCGGTACTTGCTTCTCTGAACAAGCTCACGGGGTGTATCAGCGTGAAATCGATTATATGCTCGAACATGAGTTTGCCCATCGCTTAGAAGATGTGCTTTGGCGCCGAACGAAGCTAGGGCTTTACCTAGATGACGAACAAGCTAATGCCATCGAGAGCTACGTAATAGATCAAGTAAAGCAGAATATCGTTCACTTACCTCAAGTCAGCTAATATAGGCGTCCCTCTGTTTTCTAAATGAAAGCAGGGGGTCCGTTTAATTTAAAGTTAGGGAGCATTCTCACCATTCATCTAGATGACTGAGCTCAATGCCTCATCACGGTGCAATTTCAACAACTTTGCTGTTATTTTAGAGCACAACATTCCCTACACACGAGTTCAACCCATCAATAGAACTAAAATTTAACTATAAATCAGCATCTTAGCCTCACCCTATAAGCTAAACCTATTGCGGATCGGATATTGCTTTTCTATTAAATTAAAAGCATATCCATAGAGGTAAGGCTCATGAATACAATAATAACGTCAGTTGGCTTAAACCGTTTTATCATCATTCAAATCTTCACTCTTCTGCTTTCCGTAGGGTGCGCACTTTACGGCAAAGAAGGGTATCTAATCAGTGTCTACCTATTGTGCACGTTGGGAGCGCTTAATCTGATATTGCTCCGTGGCATCAGCCTTGATGTCTCTAAACTGACCCTGTACATCGAATTACATGCAAAGCAAAGAGATGCTGACATCGCCTCCTTGCCCTTGAACTTTCTTTCCACAGTTCAAATCAAACTCAATACCCTCGTTCGCCTGTCTCAGCGTGAAGAAAAGCACCTTCAGTCGATTTGTGATGAGATGGAGTTCTCTTCTAAGGAACTCGCACAAAATGCCCTATTGGTCGCAGAGCAGTGTGAAGTACAAGGCGACTCCACGGCCTCTTCGGCTTCAGCCACCACTGAATTTTCTCAAAGTATCGAAGAGGTCAGCGGCCGAATCGATAAAACCCAACAAGCCGCTGAGCTAGGCCTAAAACGTTGTCGATATGGACAGCAAGAGCTGGTTGCCTGTATTGAACACATTGAAGGTGCAAATCAATCTATTCAATCCACAGAATCATTATTAAAACAGCTCGAGCAAAAAATGGATTCCGTCAACACCATGTCACAGCTTATTAGAGAAATAGCCGATCAGAGCAACCTTTTAGCACTGAATGCCGCGATTGAAGCGGCACGTGCAGGGGAAGACGGTAGAGGCTTTGGAGTGGTTGCAGAAGAAGTAAGAACGTTAGCAATGCGAAGCCAGGAGTCAGCCGATTCCATCAAGAAACAGGCTAACGACGTAACGACAAGCATGGTCGCGGTCGTTGAAGCAATGGCCTATGCCGTCAGTGAAACTCAGCTATGCAAACAGAAAGTAGACAATAGTTCGAACTCTCTGTCTGAAACACTGGACGAAATACGCTCAGTCACCGACCAGATTTCAGGCATAGCTGCAGCCTCCAATCAACAAGCGATAGCGACCAAAGAGATTTCGGAAAATCTGGAAAATGTCGCTAATACCGCGTCTAAAAATAGCTATGTTGCTAAACAAAATGCTGCCATAGCCAACCACCTACAACAATTAACCGCCTAAACGAAGGAGGTAATATAATGGACCTATATTTAACTTTATTCGGCACGACGGCTTGTGGAATTGCAATGGCTTTCGTTCTAACCATTCAGTCTTCTAGGAGCAAAAATAAACTAGCAAAAGGGCTGAGGTTACTAAAAGAGCTTCGTGTTTTACTCAGTGTTACCCAGCAGCATCGTGGGTTAACCACTGGCTACATCAATGGTGACAAGAGCTTATTACCGCGTATCCACTCTATTCACTCTCATTCGCAGGCGTTGATTTTAGGATTGAACGACAGCAGCGAGTGGCTGAGAAAAAACACCAACTGGAAGCAACTGATCTTTCATTGGAACGAGATAGCATCCAATATTGATAGCGCCTCAACCAACAGCAATCTTTATGAACATAATAAACTCATTCAAAATTTACTCTATCTAATCGATGATTGCGCTGCTCGATACCAACTTTATTCGTTAAAAGATGGCAAGAACCGTTCAATTCAATATTTATGGAAAGACCTTCTCAGTATGACGGAGTATATCGGGCAAACACGAGCCATTGGCACTGGGTGTCTAGCTGCCAATAACTGCAGCAGCGTTGAACGAATACGCCTTCTCTATTTAATCCAAGAACTTGCCCAACTATCAAACAAAGAGATTGCCAGCAAACTGACACTGCCAAGCTTTATTCAGATGGTTGAAGCTGAAGTGATGAGCCACTCACCAACACTGTCTGCAACTGAGTATTTTGACCGTGCAACGGTTGTGATGTCCGCGGTGTTTGATCGATTTGACCAAGGTATAGAACATTGCCTTACCGAACAGGTAACGAAACAGAACAATGCGATCCCTCGTCAGGTGAGTGCTATATCTTGATCGTCCACCATTGAAATCAATACGCCATAGTAAACATGACGTTGGAAGTTCTAGACAAGAACTTATACAAACGTATATTGCAGAGAGAAAAAAGAAGGCTTAACCTTTTAAAACCAAATCAGCGGTATATAGGTTAAGCCTTTTCAATACAACGTGTTCATCGGTCTTCGCTAGCCGGGGTGACCGTCTTTTCTCGGGGTGACCAGCATGTAGCCGAAAAAGCCAATGTACATCGTAAACGCGAGTATCCACAGACCGCCACTGATGTTCACCATCATGATCAGTGAGCCAGGGAAGAAGGTCACACCTATGCCTCGAATCACACCAGCAAGAGCTAATGCAACAAACGCAACACTCATATTCGGCCCTTCATAAATAGCGCGGCCTGTATGACCCATCGTCACGCGCGCAATCATCGCCAGTATTAGCCCTGCTAACGCGCCAATCGCAAACAGATGAATGAGATTGTGATTGGCAAATGGGTTTTGAAGCAGACCACGTAACAACAAACTCACGGGCAGGCAGAGATACGCAGCATGCAGTGACCAAACGAGCGGCTCGCTTAAAGTAAGCCAAGGCTTCCAACGCAGGAATCGAACAAACTGACCAATGCCGCCAATGACCATTAAAGGTTGGCCAAGCTGCGCAAATGTCACAGGGAAAAAGCTAAGAATGAACAGGAAGATCAAAGGGAGATTCGCCACCCAATCTAGCCAAACCAATGGCTGAGCCTTAACAAAATTAAAACGTTTCGCCGTAAAGAATGGAATCACTCGCCCACCCATTACCGACAACAAAATCGCAAACCACCACAGCATCGCTTGCCACACAGCAGAAGAAGTAAACGGCGGCAACCCTTTAATCGTGGCGTAACTGGCGAAGTTGGCCACGATCGCAAGGATGAACAGAGGAACAAAAAACAGGTTGCGCCAACCTTTTGATTTGACAACACGTGTCGCCACTTCAAATGCCGCAAACGCTAGGAACAACGCCTCAATACTCGAAATCAGCCACAATGGCGCTGGCGTCCAAAACAACACTCTAGGCAGCAGCCATAACACAACAAGCACGCCCAGCCTATAATGCTTGGTGCCATTAATGCCTGTCCAGTTCTGCACTGCGGTTAACACGAATCCAACCACTATCGCCATTGAAAAACCAAACAGCATTTCATGTACATGCCACCACAAAGAAGGCACACTCAAAGCACTGGGCTGGCCGGTTTGAAACATCCAAACCCATAACGCAATCGCGATGACAGCGTAGCAGCTGCCAAGTAAAAAGAAGGGTCGAAAGCCTAAACGTAAACAAGCTGGAATTGCTTCTTCTACTTTTTTGTCGGTAATATTGAGCAAGTGAACTCCTAAAATACTTTAATAACCCCGTCTGGGTACAAAGCAAAAATGGTAACAATGTCGCGTTGATCAGTTTGATTGCATTTTTCGAGCCAATAACAGACGTTAGATATTTCATAAGCTTAGAACCAAAGTAGAGTCTAAGTGACCAATTATAATCGAGTCAATTTAACACCTTAATGTCATTAGCATCCATTTGATTATTCACAACGTCGATAAGAACATCTTAAACCTATAACGAGGGACAGTTATGTATATTTTTGGCTATGGAAGCTTAATGAATTCAGCTTCTAGAAAACTCACCGGTCAAACTGGTGAAACCATTCCGGCGATTGTCAATGGATTAGTCCGTTACTGGGGTAAAATCGACGACAGTTACATCCTTTCTCCCTTAGTCGTCAATTTAGGAGAGGGTCAGGTAAATGGTGTGTTGCTTAAAATTGATGAGCAAGCATTGGCAGACTTCGACCACCGAGAACGCGGTTACCATCGCATTCAGTTAGCCCCCTCACAAATCAATGTTTCGGACATCAGTCCTCTTCAAGCATCTCATGATAAAACGTCGTTACTGCAATCCGATGATGTTATTTGGGTATACGTAAAGGACGAACCAGAGCCGCCCTGCTCGCTCAGCCCAATCATGCAAACCTATATTGATACCGTTCTAGCGGGTTGCTTAGAGATATCCGAAAGCTTCGCTCAACACTTTATCGAGCACACGGTGGGTTGGCATTTTCCTGTGGAGAATGATCGTGAATCGCCAAAATACGGAAACCTTGCAGGCGTTAACGCACACCATCAAAAAACGATCGATACGCTGCTTTCTGGTGTCATTTAAACCACTCAATAGCGACTGAAGTGCTCATAGCCAGGCTAAACAATCTCAAAGATGAAACTAACCCCGTAAAAATGCATAACGTTTACACTTGCTTCAACCCCTATTAAATATGGGGTTGCTGATCGCATTTATCTTCATTTAGTGAATCACGAATTGCCTTATTTACACTCACAGTGTTAAATGAATGTAAGTATTGAATGAGGTAAAGCATGGCCACAATTAAGGATGTTGCAAAAGAGGCTGGCGTTTCTATCGCTACCGTTTCACGCGTAATCAATAAGTCTCCGAAAGCGAGTAATAAATCCATCAACTCAGTAAGCGCGGCGATGAGTAAACTGGGTTACCGCCCAAATGCGGCCGCTAAAGCCTTAGTCAGCCAAAGTTCCAATACTGTTGGGGTTCTCGTAGGCGATGTCTCTGACCCATTCTTCGGCACATTAGTAAAAGCCGTTGATATTGAAGCTCACAAAGAAAAGAAACACATCTTGATCGGCAATGGCTACCACAACAAAAAAGACGAGCGTCGCATCATCGAATTGTTCATAAACAATCGTTGTGAAGCACTTGTCGTTCACTCAAAAGCCCTATCCGACGAAGAAATCATCGGCTATTCAAAAGAAGTAAAAGGGTTTGTGGTCATCAATCGCCATATTCCGGAAATCGCAGATCGCTGTATTTCCCTCGACAACCATAAAGGGGCGTACCTAGCAACCGAATACCTCATTCGGCATGGCCACACTAAAATTGCTTGTATCGGCTCTAGCCACAAAATTGAAGATGCCACCCAACGCATTCAGGGCTACCTCGCAGCGCTCAAGGATCACGGTATCGACTTACCCAGCAGCTATATCGAAAACGGCGAGCCCAACAGTGAAGGGGGTGAGAGTGCCATGACAAATCTGTTGACCAAGTCACTCGATATTACCGCTGTCGTTGCCTACAACGACTATATGGCCGTAGGAGCGCTATCCGTTGCAATTGAAAATGGCATAAAAGTGCCAGACGAAATGTCCATCATAGGCTTTGATGATGGCTTGATAGCACGCTACACCCAGCCGAGCCTCACCACAGTTCGCTACCCTATTCAAATGATGGCAGAGAAAGCGACTCAGCTTGCGTTATCACTTGCCAAGGAAGAAGCGGTGGAAAGCGAGCCGACCATGTATTCTCCAACGCTGGTTCGTCGAAATTCTGTCAGCTCTTAATTTTTCTATCTGCTGATAAATTTAGTCACCTTATAAAGAATAAAGACGCCAACCCTATCATCAGGGTTGGCGTCTTTTTTCTCGATTCTTTCTAGGGTCTGTTGATCTTTCGAGCTGATTTTTGCAGCAGTTTGTGGGTAATTTATACAAGGCAGAGGCTTTGAAGTGTAGTGGGCTACATAAGAAGCCGATAACGCGGTAGAAA
Organism: Vibrio sp. 10N.261.55.A7; assembly: GCF_002877365.1. Classification (GTDB taxonomy): domain Bacteria; phylum Pseudomonadota; class Gammaproteobacteria; order Enterobacterales; family Vibrionaceae; genus Vibrio. The sequence continues at coordinate 63,345 of NZ_MCWZ01000282.1, read as the reverse complement.
TAAGCCACAAATGCTGCCCAAAGGGTTCAGCTAAAATCGTTTTATCCTTTGTTAATGAGTCTTTGCTTAGAATGACTAGGCTAAAAACTCATTGCCGCGCCTAAAACGATTTTATCTCGAACAAAATTTAACCGCGAAAGATCAACAGACCCTAGCTCAATTTGGAAAAAATGAACGCGGTGGTTAAAACTCAAACTGGTAAATCGTCGTATGGCTGTACGGTTCTCCCGCTTCCAGAATGCCTCGATTTTCTCCCCATTCAGGACGATTAGGCCCATCAGGAAAATACTGAGTTTCTAACGCCAAGCCGTCGAAGTTTTGATAGCGCTTTGAAGCACCAATGCAACCCGCTAGGAAATTACCCGAATAGAACTGTACCGCTGGCTTCGTGGTTTTCACCTTCATCACAACATCTTGCTGTGGAGACACAAGGGTAGCCACCACCGTATCGGCATCGCACTCTTTCTCATCAAACACAAAGGAGTGATCGTAGCCACCCGCCATCTCTTGATCATGATCGGCAAGAAACTCACTTCCAATACGCTTCATCTGAGTGAAATCAAAGCTGCTTCCCACGACGGATCTCAGCTCACCTGTTGGAATCGATTCGTCATTGGTTGGCAAAAAGTGCGGTGCGGCTATCTGTAGACTATGATCTTGGCTTTTCGCCTGAGAAGATTCTCCCGCAAGGTTGAAGTAGGCGTGATTGGTCAAATTAACCGGAGAGGCGCTATCCACCTCAGCCATATAGTCAATTTTAATCGCATTATCTTCGGTTAAGGTATAGAGCACCTTAGCGGAAAGGTTACCTGGAAATCCTTGATCGCCATGTGGTGACTCTAACGCAAACACAACATGATTGTCAGATTGTGACTCCACCAGCCAGCGTCGTTTATCAAAACCATCCAATCCCCCATGCAGAGCGTTGTTGCCATTGTTGGTTCCAACACTGAAAGCCTCTCCCGAAATCGAGAAGCTCCCTTTGCAAATTCGATTGGCGAATCGACCCACAACCGCGCCGATAAACGCACTGTGCTTGATGTACTCTTCCATATTGGCCGCGCGCAATAGCACTTCTCGATGCTCACTACCAACAGGTAGCCGAGCACTCAGCCAAGTGGCCCCAATATCCATGAACGAGGCGGTCATACCGTTAGAATTGCTTAAATGAATCACCGTGGCTTTTTTGCCATCAAAGGCTGGCGTGGAAGTCATCGCGACTTCAAGCTGCTGTAAGTTGGCTGCCGATGGCGTGTCTGTTACCCTTGCTTCGCTCATCGATTACGCCTTCTTCACCAAGCCAGCACCGCGAACGGCCTGACAAACATAAATAGATTCTTTTAAACCCGTTGCGGCTTGATACTGGTTTTCGATGGCTTGTTTCACTTCCTCGACCTTCTCTGGCGGAACAAGCGCCACTAAACAGCCACCAAAGCCGCCACCGGTCATACGAACGCCACCCTCTTCGCCCAAAACGTCTTTGACTATCTCAACCAACAGATCGATCTCTTTCACCGTGATCTCGAAGTCATCGCGCATCGACGCATGAGACTCTTGCATCAACACACCCATGCGTTTGATATCACCACTGGCTAGCGCCTTTGCCGCTTCAAGCGTTCGCGCATTTTCGGAAATGACATGACGCGCTCTTTTTGCCACCGTCTCATCTAGCTGATCAACGTGTGCATTAAACTGCTCCAGCGTCACATCACGCAGTGCTTTAACGTTAAACTGTCGTGCCGCTTGTTCACATTGCTCTCGACGGGTGTTGTATTCGCTATCGACAAGACCACGTTGTTTATTCGAGTTAATGATGACCACAACCATCTCTTCGGGCATTGATACTGCCGTGGTTTCAAGGCTCCGACAATCCAGTAACATGGCGTGATTTTCTTGCCCCTCTGCCGACACCATTTGATCCATGATGCCGCAATTACAACCGACGAATTCGTTTTCAGCCAGCTGGCCGTTTAACGCGATTTCAGCCTGACTGATATCAAGTTGATACAACTCTTTGAACGTTTGACCAATCACCACTTCAAGTGCAGCTGAAGAACTGAGCCCGGCACCTTGAGGCACATTGCCGCTGACTGAAATGTCTGCGCCTTTAAATTCAAAGCCTCGCTCGCGAAGATATTTCACCACCCCGCGAATGTAATTCGCCCACATTTTATCTTGTAGAAAGTCAATCTCAGTGGTGACATCGAACTCGTCGATCGCATTACCATAATCGACAGAGATAACACGTACGATGTTGTCATCACGCTTCGCTGCCGCAACCACCGTCTGATAGTTAATGGCACAAGGTAAAACAAACCCATCGTTGTAATCGGTGTGCTCGCCAATCAAATTGACTCGGCCTGGCGCTTGCACGATATGAGTCGGTGCATAGTTGAGAGCATCACTAAATGATGCGGTAACCTGTTCAATTAGACTGTCCATGATTCTCTCTCAATAAAATTGTCATTCGAAAACTCGTAAAATGAGCCGCTAGATCTAAACGTCATTCCCCACAAACCACGATTAGGCTAGTGCTCTTAATTCGTCTTCACTGGCGCGCTATCTTTGCCTTTCTTTATAGTGAATATCGGGCACTTCCCGTAATTTCTGCGCGGCTTGCTCAGCGGTAAGATCACGCTGACTCTCCGCTAACATCTCGTACCCCACCATGAATTTTCGTACTGAAGCGCTTCTGAGCAATGGTGGATAAAAAAGCGCGTGCAGCTGCCAATGGTCGATATCGGTGCCCTGCTCAAAAAACGGCGCGTAATGCCACCCCATTGAGTAGGGGAACGAGCACTGGAAAAGATTATCGTATCGACTTGTGAGCTTTTTAATGGCCAATGCTAAGTCTTCGCGCTGCTCGTCAGTTAACTCGTTCATTCGGCGAACATGAACCTTAGGCAACAACATGGTTTCAAATGGCCACGCGGCCCAATAGGGAACAACGGCAATCCAATGCGTTGTTTCAACTACGGTACGTGAGCCGTCTTTCATTTCAGCCTCAACATAGTCAACCAGCAAGTTGCTGCCTTGCTGATTGAAGTACTCTTTAAGTAAGGTTTCTTTACGTTCAATCTCATTGGGCAAAAAGCTATTGGCCCACACTTGTCCATGCGGATGAGGCTGTGAGCACCCCATCGTCTCACCCTTATTTTCAAAGGCTTGAACCCATAAATAGTCTTTACCCAGCTCTTCGATCTGATCATTCCAGGTTTCTATCACTTGGCGAATTGTGCTAAGAGAGAGCTCAGGCAACGTTTTGCTGTGATCAGGCGAAAAACAAATCACACGGCTTAAACCACGTGCACTCTGCGTTTTAAAAAGCGGATGATCACTTTCTGGCACTTCTGGGGTATCTGGCATCAATGCAGCGAAATCATTATTGAAGACATACGTCCCTTTATAATCGGGATTTGTGTCACCAGAAATACGATCATTGGTTGGGCATAAAAAACAATCGTCAGCGTATTTAGGCAATTCCGCCGTTGATGGCTGCTCATCTTGCCCGCTCCAAGGTCTTTTAGCTCGGTGAGGAGAGACCAAAATCCATTGACCCGTTAATAGGTTATAGCGTCGATGTGGATCATCAACCGGATTAAATTCAATATTCGACATTTTTATACTCAACTTCCATCAGTCTTTCTTTGAACCCGACACTCATGATGTTCGAGCGTTTGGTTCTGCATTAACCCAAGCCCTATCGGCTCGTGGTTTCATCATTGGATCGCTAAGACGAATAGCCTTTAGGATTGCTCGACTGCCAATTCCACACATCCACCGTCATATCCAATACACTTCGCGTTGCTTTCCAACCCAATTCGTTCTCGGCTTTATCGGTGCTTGCCCAACATTCTGCGATGTCACCAGGGCGACGTGGACAGATTTCATAAGGCACCGCTTGGCCACTGGCTTTTGTAAAGGCATCAACCATTTCCAGAACACTCGATCCTTTCCCTGTCCCTAGGTTATAGATGTGTAAACCGGCTTTGCTTCCAACGCTGTTCAAAGCGGCAATGTGCCCATCAGCGAGGTCCATGACATGGATGTAGTCGCGTACCCCCGTCCCATCGGGTGTGGAATAATCGTCACCGAAAACCGCCAGTTTTTCCCGACGCCCGACGGCGACTTGCGCAATATAAGGCATGAGGTTGTTAGGGACTCCCTGCGGATCTTCTCCCATGGTTCCTGACTGATGCGCACCAACCGGATTAAAGTAGCGCAGTAAGGTGATACTCCAGTCGTTATCCGAGACAAATAGGTCACTCAAACACTGCTCTACCATGAATTTACTCCGCCCATACGGATTGGTTGTCGCGCCAGTCGGCGAGCTTTCTGTAATGGGCACAAATTCTGGATCGCCATAGACCGTCGCGGAGGAGCTAAACACCAAACTTTTCACACCCGCTTTACGCATACTCCGAGCGAGCGTTAACGATCCATTGACGTTATTGTCGTAGTATTCAAGAGGCTCAGAAACAGACTGACCCACGGCTTTTAACCCGGCGAAATGTATAACGGATTCAATGTCGTGCTTAAGAAAAATAGTATCGAGGAAGGCCTCGTCACGTATGTCACCCAAATAAAAATCAGGACGAGATCCGGTTAATCCCTCAATACGATTCAGAACTTCAGCGCTCGCATTGCTGAGGTTGTCGACAATGATAGGCTGCAAACCCGCTTGTATCATTTGCACACAGGTATGACTGCCTATGTAACCCATGCCACCCGTGATCAGTACTTTCACTCTTGCCTCCGTTAATCCAATAGCCTAGACCCTGTATGCATATAGCTTATCAGCACAAGAGGCGCGCTTTCTGTGATCATTACTATATAATGTAAACGTTTACAGTTGATTTATTTCAATCTGAGACGTTGAGAAACCAGACAATGCTACTCAGCCTAAACTGATGAGCATTGTCATCCAACACGCCATTTCACTCTTACTTTTATCAACGTTTTCAATTCAAAGAAAAGCACGAAGTCAGCTACTTTGTCACACCACGAATCTCAAGCAATAACGCACTTTCTGGGTCTAGAATGGGCAAGCTTAACCCCACGTTCATTAACCACTCCCCACTCGCCTCAACCTCTCTAGACTCCCACCAACCTTGACTCTCTTTCATCAATTGATGGCTGCTTTGCGGGTAGTCAATGAGCTTCACCTGATAGGTTTTGTCCGCTTCAAGGTCAATTAGCCGTAACGGTTCAGGTAATGCATAATCGGGCATAGCGGTTTGACACACCACCAGCAACTGTTTGTCGTCTTTTGTCACGCCATAAGAAAAGCGGCGACCATCGATATTGTCTAAATAGAAAGATTCACCGTCATGCAGCAGATCTCGATACTGCTTGTGCAAGGTGATGTATTTAGCGAATGCTTGCTTCTCAGCGTCACTCTCTTTCACTGGATCGAGCTCAACGCCCATGTGCCCAGTCAATGCAGTGAGCCCACGTAAGTTAATGTCATGGGTTCGCCTCGTGGTGTGGCTATGATACGGCCCAATGTGAGCCCCCATAACTTCAGGTGGAAAAAAGATCCCCATGTGCTTTTGGATGGTTTGTCTTTCCAACGCATCATTGCAATCTGATGTCCAGAAACGACAGGTTCGCTTCAGCACCTCGTAGTCAATTCGCCCACCGCCAGAAGAGCAAGATTCAATCTCTACGTTGGGGTGAGCATTCACCAACTTATCAAGCAGCCGATAGAGCGCGAGAGTTTGCCCATGAACAGAGGCTTTTCCATTGTGTGTGGGCTGAACCAGCTCTCGGTTCATATCCCACTTCACGTATTCAATATTGTTTTCGGTTAGCAACGTATCTAGGCACTGGTAGAGGTAGTCAAAACACTCTGTGATTTGCAGGTTCAATACGTATTGGTAACGGCCTGTTGGCTGTGTATAGCCATTGGTACGCAGCATCCAATCAGGGTGCGAACGAAACAGTTCTGACTCTTCGTTCACCATCTCTGGCTCCACCCAGATACCAAAAGACATACCCAATCGATTCACTTGCTCAATCACTGGCGTGAGCCCATTGGGGTACTTATCAGTATCGAGTGTCCAATCGCCCAATGAGGTTTTGTCGTCATTTCGGCCCTTGAACCAACCATCGTCGATGATGAAACGTTCCACACCGATGCTGGCCGCTTCTATTGCCATCTCACTAATATAGTCAGGATCATGATCGAAATAGATGCCTTCCCAAGTATTGAGGTGAACCGGGCGAGGCTTGTTTCGTTCAAAAGGAATGATGTTTTCACGCACGAACTGGTGACTGTGGCGACGAATGCCATTAATACCCTTGGCGCTGTAACTGGCAAACAATTCAGGCGTAGAGTAACGCTCACCTTGACCGAGAATCACCTCGCCAGGTAGCAGTAACTCTCCAGCTTGAACAAATCGACGACCGTCACTTTTCACGTCTGCTCTCAGCTGATGGTTACCACTCCAACCTAAGTGGAATGCCCAAATTTCTCCGGTTTGCTCTTTGAAGCCTTGTTGGCCAACCAGACACCCAGGAAAATACTCATGAGACGTGCGCCCACGGCGGTTTTCTACCTGCCATGCATTATGTGTTAAACGCTGACGCTGAGCCTGAAACTCTCGACTCCAGCGGCCATGGTAGCTTTCCAGCTCAGTCGCGCGCTGCGGGACCGGTAAAGTCAGTACAAGCTTGTTTAAGCAGTAATTCGCTTTGGCTTGGTTCTCAATGGTCAGTTTTTTGCGCAGAACCCCAGACGAAGCGTTAAGAGTGAGCGAGATGGTCAGCCTTAACTGCGCTTGGGTATCTTCACAACGAATCTCGGTGCGGCTATCGAGAGAGTCCAGTTCAACGCTATGTGACACATAACTGAATCGAGGCATACTATTCAGACCATCATGATGGCCCTCTATGCCCGATGAACCAAAACTACCTCGACCCAGATCAGGGCAAAGCGTTAATGGAACATCATGATCCAAACGCGCTTGAGGCACGGCTCGAACCTGGCTGATAAGCAAGGCATCAAATCGCTCATTATTCAGTGGGGCAATCGCTTTTCCCCAATAAATGATCTCAGGTGCAGGCGTGAGTTTAATCACGACAGAAACAGGCTGACTGTGCAGTTGAATAAATGGTGTCATGTAGAATTCGTCCTTTAAGCCTTAAATTGCAAACTCAATTCATAGCGATAGCGTTGCGCGTTCAATAGGTATTCTTCATGAACGCTTGGTGTCCAAGAATCATCACCACCAACCCCCATGTGGAAACCATCAATACGAACATAGACGGCGCCATCTTTAACGAGGTCGCATGTGTGCTTCGCTTGAGCCAAGTTATGTTGGCTGTACTCACTGACAGAGAAATGCACATTGCCATGTACGTTCAGTTCGCCAACTTGAAGGTGAGACACATCGCAACGAAGGCCATTGTCTGCAGGGAAGATGTAGTCTGTATGCATTTGATTCAGGCTTGATTGGTACAGACCGAGATGCGCTGACTCTTTTCGATCGGGGTAATTCTCGTGGGGCCCGCGTCCATGCCATTGCACATAACTGACATCATCGCTCAGTTGTGCATTCACAACTGGGCTCAGAACTGGACTCAGAGCCAGCTCCATGCCGATTCTTGGCAATGACGGTAAACCTTTCGCCAGTTTTACATCGACGTCGATGGATACTTTTCCTTCAGCATCAATGTGATACTGCCATGCCGATGTCAGCAGCACTCGCCCTTCAAACAGATACGCCGTGCGCGTGTGGATGTCGACGCCCGTTGAATCGGTTTGCCATTGGAATTCAATCGATTCACGTTCAAGTTTAGCCAAGCCAATGGCCTGCCATCGAGCAAACCACGAATTCGGGTCCAACTTATTAGCTTCACTGGTACCAATGTCGTTATCCAATGGCGCGCGGTAGAAGTTATCAAACAGTGGCAACTTGAGCTTTTCCGTGCCATTCAATTGCCAACTCGACAACGTGCCCAGTGATTTATCAAACTGAATTTGAAAATCGTCACCACACACCACGAGAAAATCATGGCTGTCAGAGATCTCGGCTTGCCACAACGGCGCCGATTCTGGCAGCCGCAACTCTGGCAGAGATTCAATCTCAAACTGTTCCGTTGCCGTGACGTGCCCCGCCTCAGCCCAAGGCGTTGATTCGCCAAGCTCCACAGCAATGTTAAGGTGATAATCACTCCCTGATACCGTCGAGAATTGGGTAGAGAGCTGGGTATTTTCAAGCGTTAATTCAATCGACTGGTTTGGCTTAATCAACAGCTCTATCTCACCAGCTTCAACGGAATGTCCGTCTTGCAACACACACCACTTCAGCACCTCGGCCGTGTTCGATTCGAACACATTTTCATTGGTGATTTTTAACGTTAATGGCGACTGTGATACCAGCTCAAATTGATAAAACTGCTGGGCTTTTTTGACTTCATAAATGGTTGGATGAACCGTTCGATCAGGGAAAATCAGTCCATTGATACAGAATTGACGATCATTGATTTCATCACCGAAATCGCCGCCGTAAGCCCAGTATTGTTCACCTGAGTCACTTATCTTCGTTAGGCCTTGATCGACCCAATCCCAGATAAACCCGCCTTGTAAACGTGGATTGTCTCGAAAGGCCTTCCAGTAATGAGTAAAGCTCCCCAAACTGTTGCCCATCGCATGCGCATACTCACACAAGATCAATGGGCGATCTTCATTTGGCAGTGCAATAGACTTTCGAATGCCCACCCTTGGCGTCACGTCTGGTTGATGCGCAATGACGGGGAGATCCCAGTCAACGCGAGCGTACATTGGGCAAATGATATCGGTGGCAGCGGTCATTGCGCCGCCCCCTTCATACTGGACGGGGCGAGAAGGATCGCGCTGTTTCACCCATTGGTACATGGCATGGTGATTCGTCCCTATGCCCGACTCGTTACCCAATGACCAAATAATGATGCTTGGGTGATTCTTATCTCTCTCTACCAAACGAGTCATTCTTCTCATGTAGCTATTGAGCCATTCGGCATCGTCTGAGAGCCGACACATAGGAAACTGCCCATGCGTTTCAATATTGGCTTCATCGACTAGATACAAACCGTACTCGTCACAGAGCTGATACCACAGAGGATGATTGGGGTAATGCGCGGTTCGGACTGCATTAAAGTTGTTCTGCTTTAACAGTTTAATGTCGCGAATCATATCCTCGCGTGTCATCACATGCCCAAGCTCAGGGTGATGCTCATGGCGGTTTACACCACGGATCAACAGCGGTTGGCCATTCACTTTCAGCTGCCCATCACTGATTTCAACACTGCGGAAACCGACCGAATAGGCTTCACAATCCACCAACTCCCCCGCGTCGTTGATGAGACTCACGACCGCACGATACAGGTACGGAGACTCAGAGCTCCAACGCTTAGGTTCGGTTATTTTAAGGCTGTGAAGTGTCCTATCGCTCCAAGGGCCTTTTTCATCGACAAACTGAACGCCTGATTGCGTCTCTTGCTCTGCAACCAATCGTTGTTTCGCGTCATAGAGCCGAACTCTGACACGATAAGGAAGGTTTTTAAGCGATAGAGTGGTCGTCACCTTTAGCACGGCATCTCGATAGCTCGCATCCAGTTCTGTGTTTACCTCAACATCTCGAATATGGATCGCCGGTTTTCGCGTTAGTGTCACGTCGCGGAAGATACCACTGAGCCACCACATATCTTGATCTTCTAAGTACGAGCCATCACTCCATCGAATCACCATCGCCGTGAGTTGGTTTTCACCGCGGACAAGATATTGGGTTAGGTCGAACTCGGCGGGCAATCTCGAGTCTTGCGAGTATCCGACCCATTTCCCGTTGCACCACAAATGAAAGGCGCTGTTCACACCATCAAAGGTAATGCTCGTGCGTTTATCGTTAAGCTCTTGCTCGGAAAGCTGAAAGGCCGTGCGGTAGACCCCAGTTGGGTTTTCACTTGGCACGGTCGGTGGCGTGTCCGGAAATGGGTATTTCACATTGGTGTAGATTGGCTTGTCAAAACCTTGCAGCTGCCAGTTACTTGGAACGGTTATAGCGCTCCAGACGCTGTCATCAAAACTCTTATCAACACTCTCTGCTGGTACGCTTTCTGGTTTATCAAACAACTGAAACTGCCACTGGCCATTCAAGCTGGTTTGATTCATCGAAGAAGAGGCTCCTCCGAGGTTAAAGAAATTTAACGCGTTCTCTTCACTTTGAAAGGCATGAAGAGGAGCATGAGCAGGCTCAACATTATGGTGAACAACATGTTGGTTTTCCCACTCACGCGCAGCAATGATTTGTGCAAAAGTTCTCATCAAAGCACCCTATGAGATTGTACGGAAAGGAGATTAAGGTTGAATGTGACTGGGCGACTTTCGTTCGCCCAGCCTGATTAGAGTTGAACCCAGTAACTACTTAAAGGTTCGCTTGCTGACTTTATCCAGTCTCTTCAAGATCTTCTCAATACGATCAGGGTGAACCATGAACTCTTGGAAGCCTTTCATGCCCTCTTTCGCCATTGCAGGATCGGTATCACGGTCATAGAACTGAGCCGTACCCTGAGCTTCTGCTAGCATCTTCACGCCGGTATTTAGGAACGGGTCATCGGCAGCTTTCGCTTTATTGTTGGTCGGAATCTGAAGAATAGACCCGTTGATCTTCTCTTGAATATCGGCTCGCGCGACAAATTTTAGGAACTTGCGTGCGTCTTCTTTGTTCTTCGCTTTAGATGGGATGTGGATAGTATCCATCGGCGCATCTTCCGCGACAGGTACCGCTGGGTCGATGATTGGGAATTGGAAGAAGCCCATGTCGCTTTTCACACTGTCAGGGAAGTTAGGCGCAATGAAGTTACCAATCAGGTACATTGCCGCTTCGCCGTTATACAGGAACGGTTGCGCTTCTTGCCATGAGTATGAGGCGTGGTTTTCAAGGAAGTAGCCTGGCTCAACAAGTTGGGCCCAGTTAGCAAAAGTTTTTTTAACGCGCTCATCGCTGTATGGCACCTTGCCGTCCATCAGGTCAATATGGAAGTCTAGGCCGTTAGTACGTAGGTTGATGTAATCAAACCAACCCGCTGCGGTCCAAAGGTACTTAGTTCCGATAGCAAATGGAGCAACACCATTCTCTTTTAGTGTTGCGGAAGCGGCGAGTAACTCATCCCACGTTTTCGGCTCTGAGATACCGTATTGAGCAAAGATATCAGAACGGTAGTAGATACCCCATTGGTAATACGTGTAAGGCACACCGTATTGTTTATCATTGACGGTCATCGCCGGTGCGGCAGTCGAGAAGTCTTGCTTCATGTTGTTCTCGTTCCACAGATCGCTGACATCTTCAAATAAGCCGCGGTCAACGAAGGTCTTCATACGGTTACCCGCATACCAGAAAACAACATCGGGTGGCGAAGTCACCAGCCAGTTACGAATCGTGGTTTTATACGCCTCTTTATCATAGAGGTTATATTCCACCGTTATATCCGGATTCTCAGCCTCAAACTGCTTGACGATTTCAGCCCAAGCCGCTTTTGGTGCAGGGTCAGCTTGGTCAGAGTTAATGACCAATGTTCCCGCCCAAGCAGAGGTGGAGAGTGCTGCCCCTAATACAGCAGTAGCAGCAAGATGTTTCACGTATTTCATAGTCAGGTCCTTATTAGTGAGCTTTCACTCATGAGTCCAATTGTTGTTTTTCTAGTTGCCTTACTAAAAGCGCTGTTTAGCCTAAGGTGGGGACCTAAGGACAAACAACGAAAGTGAATATGTTTAACCTTTTGTCGCCCCAAGCGTTAAGCCCGCAATAAAATGTCGTTGCATAGTGAAGAACAGCACAACCGGTGGGATCGCTGCGACAACGGCCCCTGCAGACATCAACTGCCACGATGCAAGCCACTGCCCTTGCAGAGAGCTTAATCCAGCAGTCACCGGACGCACTTCATCGCTTTGAACCAATACCAGTGCCCAGAAAAAGTCATTCCAGATAAAGGTGAAGACAAGAACAGCCAATGCCGCCAATGCAGGTCGCACTAAAGGCAATACGATATGCCAGAAAATCTTCCACTCTGACACCCCTTCGACTCGCGCCGCTTCTATTAGGGCATCTGGAATGCCGACAATGAAGTTCCGCATGAACAAGGTACAAAACCCGGCCTGGAACGCGATATGGAACAAGATAAGCGCCAGATGTGTGTCGTACAAACCAAAGGTAATCGTTAAATCTCGAACAGGAATCATCAAGATTTGAAACGGAACAAAGTTACCCGCGATGAACATCGCGAAGATCCAAATGTTCGCTTTAAAGTTGTATTTCGCCAGCGCAAAGCCCGCTAAAGTAGACAATGCAACCGCGCCAGCAACCGCAGGTAGGGTAATCATCAAACTGTTGACGAGGTATTGCCCCATCGATGTAGAGGTAAAGACCTGAGTGTAGTTTTCGAAAAACTTAATCTCAGTTGGCCACCCCCAGTAGTTACCGGTGTTAATGTCTTCCATGCCTCGGATGGACGTCATCATCACGGCGATCAGTGGCAGTAGCCACATCACGATAGAAATAGGCAGCGCGACGCGATAGCTGATATTGGTAAAGCGTCCTGATTTTTGAATCGGTTGCGGAAACATTATTTTTCACTCCTTAACATACGCCACAAGAAGTACGCGATATAGATATCCATGATTAAGAACAGCACAACTGACACCGCAGCACCGTAACCCATTCGGTAGTTGAAAATTGACTCTTCATACATTTGGTAGGCAAGAACTGTTGAGCTACCCCAAGGGCCACCCGCCGTCATGGTGGCAACCAAATCGAAGGAACGAAGTGCGCCAATGACCGTAACAACAACGGCAATGAATGTGGCAGGGCGCAATTGAGGTAACACGACATACCAAAGCATGCGCCACTTCTTCGCGCCATCGAGGCGTGCCGCTTCTAACTGCTCTGGGTCTAGGTTATTCAATCCTGTTAAATACAAGATCATGCAGTAAGAAATCTGCGGCCATAAGCCGGCGACGATGATGCCGAAGGTGACGTAATCTTCGTTTGCGAGTATCGAAATAGGCTCAACGCCAAACCCACCTAAGACAATGTTGAATAAGCCAAATGAAGGGTCATAGAACCAGGCAAACACCAAGCCGACCACCACTTGCGAGATAACAAATGGGAAGAAGAATAAGGATTTAACAACACGAATCCCACGAACTTGTTGATTGAGAAACAGCGCAATGGCGAGTCCGATAGGTGGCGCGAGCATAAAGAAAATCAGCCATAAGAAGTTATTCTTTAGTGACGTATAGAATGCTTCTGACTCGAACAGCTCTCTATAGTTACCAAGCCCAACCCACTCTTTCTCGCCCAAACCATCCCATTCAAAGAAACTTAACCAAATACTGTCGAGAATTGGGTAAACCACATAAATGGAAAAAATGACAATGGCAGGGGCTAAAAACAGCCATGGGGAAAGCTTCGCACTGACCCGCGATTTACGTCTGGTAGAGGGGAGACGATTTTCTGGGTATATCGTTTTCACAGATTGCTCCATTTCGTGTGACTCCTTGTCACATCCTGTTCATTCATTTATTCGGATACGTTCAACAAATGTAGACCAAATAAATTGAAAAGATGATGTTCTATCTATCATACGAGTAAATACTAATAACTATGACGAATAAATACACAGCTGAACAATCATTTTGTAAACGTTTCCACAAAAATAGTTAAATTTTGGTTAAAATGCATGATCAAGATCTACATTTGCTCGTTATCTGGTAACAAAAAACAATTTAGAGCGTATCTTTTATGTACAAAGTTCTCGAATTCATAATCGAGTCATCATCTCGATAGAAATCTATCCGTTTAGCAAGCCACATTGGCAAGGAGTTCATATGGCTGATATCAGCTTAAAACAGGTCATCAAGCGTTTTGGTGATGTTCAAACCATTCATGGTGTCGATCTCGAGATCGAAAATGGAGAGTTTGTTGTTTTTGTTGGGCCATCAGGTTGTGGTAAGTCAACATTGCTGCGTCTAATCGCGGGGTTAGAAGAGATAACGGATGGGGAAATATCGATTGGTGATGAGGTCGTCAATGAGGCCGACCCTGCTGAACGCGGCGTGGCAATGGTATTTCAGTCTTATGCGCTTTACCCGCACATGACCGTTGAAGAGAACATGGGCTTCGGCCTCAAAATGAATGGCGTGGCGAAAGAGATCATTGATAAACAGGTCCACGGCGCAGCCAAAACACTGCAACTAGATAAGCTATTGGATCGCAAACCTAAAGAGCTATCTGGTGGTCAACGTCAACGTGTTGCTATCGGACGTGCGATCGTTCGTAACCCGAAAGTCTTCTTGTTTGATGAGCCACTGTCTAACCTTGATGCGGAACTTCGTGTCGATATGCGCCTGCAAATTGCTAAGCTGCACCAAGATCTGCAAAACACCATGGTCTACGTAACCCACGATCAAATTGAAGCGATGACACTGGCCGACAAAATTGTCGTATTGCGCGATGGTCGAATTGAGCAAGTAGGCTCGCCACTCGAGTTGTACCATAAACCACAAAATGAGTTTGTTGCTGGGTTCATCGGTTCGCCAAAGATGAACTTCATTCCAACTCAAGTGGAAACCAGCAATGAGTCATCTCTGGTGCTAGTAGGTGTAGACGGTACGTTATTCAATTTGCCACCAGTGAAAAAATCTCTGACTTCTGGCGCAACGGTTGTACTGGGTATTCGACCTGAGCATTTAGAGTTTAACCATGATCAACCAGTGAAGCTGACCTTCCAAAGCGAAGTGGTTGAGCGATTGGGCAACAGTACTTACATGTATGGTCAAGCGTGTGGCATTGATGGCTTCAAGGTTCATTTACCGGGTGATCAAGAAGTCACTCGATTCCAGACCGTTGAGCTAAGCAGTCGCCAAGAAGATTGCCATCTTTTTGATGAAGACGGTTTGCGCATCGAGTAGTTATGCTCCATGAATAGCCGATAATTAGTTTCACCATCAGGCATCTAGATTTGATCTAGGTGCCTTTTTCACCGTTAAGAATAGACAAATAAGGTTATTCGAGCGTTAGCAGTGTCTCTCCTCTATCTCATCCTTTAAAATGGCGCGTTCCCTTTCTTTGAGCGATTTACATGCCAAACACCGACTCTACAATGAACAAGCGAATGGGTATTGTTGCCTTAACTTGGCCAATATTCATCGAGATATTACTGCGGACGGCTCTCAACACCAGTGATGTGTTCATGCTCAGTGGATACTCAGATAAAGCCGTATCGGCCGTTGGCGTGATTGGGCAAATCTCTTTCTTCTTGATCATCGTATCGTCAATGATCAGCAGTGGTACTGGCATCCTCATTGCGCAGTACAATGGGTCTTCTCGTCAGCAAGACGCGGCTTATGTCGGTGTCGCCAGTATTGCTTTGTCCATCGTTCTTGGCATTGCGTTGAGCCTCATTGCCCTACTGGGTGCCGAGTATTTTCTTCCTCTCTATAAGCTGGAAGCGCAAGTCGAGCAGTATGGGCATGAGTACCTTGTCATCAGTGGAGCCATGACGTTCAATTTAACGATTGGCATCGTACTGGCCACGATTTTACGCAGTCACGGTTATTCACGTTCTCCCATGATCATCAACCTGATTGCGGGTGCGATCAATGTCTTGGGTAACTACATTGCCCTCTATCAGCCATTTGGGTTGCCCGTCTATGGGGTCGAAGGGGTAGCCATAGCTACCGTGACGAGTCAGGTCATTGCTACCCTCATGTTATGGGTCGTATTAAAGCAAAAAAGCATCGACCTACCGCTGAATCAATATCGTCAAATTCCAAGCACCATCTACTCGAAAATCATCAAGATTGGTGGCATGAACGCTGGTGAAGTGCTGTCGTATAACATGGCGCAAATGGCGATTGTCTATTTTGTGGTGCAGATGGGCACCTCCTCACTCGCCGCGTTTACTTATGCGCAAAATATTGCGCGTGTGGCGTTCGCTTTTTCGCTCGCACTGGGTCAAGCCACACAAATTCAAACAGGCTACTACGTTGGAAAAGGCTGGGCGGACAACATTCTTGTTATGGTGCAAAAATACTTTGTCGTCGGCTTCATCGCCTCAACAACATTAATGATGATCATCTATGCCTTTCGATTCGATCTGATTGACCTTTTCACCTCAGAGCCCGAGATCGTCGTCATTACAGCAAGTTTGCTTACCGGATCAATTTTTCTGGAAGCTGGACGTGTCTTTAATCTTATCTTTATCTCGGCGCTAAAAGCCGCTGGCGATATAAAATTCCCTGTTCAAATGGGGATATTAAGTATGTGGGGAATTGGCGTAGGATTTAGCTATTTATTCGGTGTTCACTGGGGGTATGGTGTCCTAGGGGCTTGGATGGCCATTGCACTCGATGAGTGGTTCAGAGGCGTGATCATGGCAAGACGATGGCGTAAAAAAGGCTGGGTGAAATTTGCTCTTTAAGGAAACGTAAATGAGGTTTTATTTTTCTAACCCTAACCTAATGACAAAAACATCAATTAAATTCAACTCCTTATAACACGGGCGTTCAATGGCTTAATTTGGTCTACACTTTGTAGTAAAGACCACCTACTTAAACGTGTATGAATCAAATACAACTTCCGAATAGAATATTGCTCTCGGCGATATTCATCGGCTGTCTATTTTTTAGTTTTAACACCGTGATGACTCGTGGCGATTCATTGTGGATGTACGATTCTAAACGCCTTTTTGTCTGCGCGATCATCGTTGTTTTCTGTTTGGGGCTAGCCTTATTCAAAGAGCATCGGCTTCAATTCTGGTCCAGTTTCAAGACTATCTCGCCCTTATGCGGCATCTTGGTCATGAGCCTTCTTACGTTTGCTGCTATCGCGAACTGGCAACGGGTGTATGTTTGGACCTCTCAGGAAAACCTATTTTACATAATCGGTCTCTCCCTCGTTTCCGCGTGTTTAGTGCCTATCGTTCGCCACCATAGAGTGTTGGTTTATCAGTATTTTTCATGGATATCCATTTTCCTGTTTCTCTCTATTGGCTCGGTATTTTGGTTTCGAGCGTACATGCAACTTCCCGAATCGATTCATACCATTTTAAACCCTCGATTTATCAATCAAGTTCAGATTTGGCTTCTGATCCCTATTTTTTATCTCACGATCATCTGCACGAGAAAACACTACTACCACTATGCGATGCAAGCCGTCTGCGCCCTGAATGTCACCACTATTTTAGCCACCGACGCACAAGGTGTGGCGACTGTCGGCGTACTCGCCATACTCTTATGGGCATGGTTAGAAGCCAATTGGCGTAGAGAGATCATTGTACTACTGGTGCAGTCGATCATTTTCGGCTCGATCTTCAAACTCCTTCTCCTCTCTCCGGTTCCTGAATGGCTTTTGTATGGCAATGCCTTTACATGGAACACATTGAAAACAGAATCGTCTGGTCAAATTGAAATCTGGTTGGAAGCGTTTTCTCTGACGAGCTTTTGGGGGCTAGGCGGTGATTCATTTTTATGTATGAAAGAGAGTTTTTCACAACCGCAAAAATGGCCACAATGGACCCAAATCAGCTGGGGTGTTATCCCG
This sequence comes from Vibrio sp. 10N.261.55.A7, assembly GCF_002877365.1. Lineage (GTDB taxonomy): Bacteria > Pseudomonadota > Gammaproteobacteria > Enterobacterales > Vibrionaceae > Vibrio. Next base: position 45,763 of record NZ_MCWZ01000282.1, on the reverse strand, counting down.
CTATTCGCGTACATGACATTGTTGCTCTATGGTTTCTATTCGGTCATGAGAACGAAGAATCAAGTCGTCCGAGTGACAGGGCTAAGCTTAATGATTGGCCTTAGTTATGGTCTCGTGTCTGGAGTGTTAGATTCACCAATCAGTCAATTGCTGGCCGCTTTCAGTCTTTCTATGTTCTGGGCCAGCATAAAACCCGAGCCAAAGCTCATCTCTCACACCTCGTATTTTCAACACTTTGTTATCATGACTCTGTCACTCTTGTGCATCTTCTTTGTCACGAACAAGGTGAAACAGCGCGTCGATATCTACCCTCAAATAGAACAAGCCAGCCAATTAAAAACCCAATTGTGGTTGGGTTATCAATGTCTACTTCCTGAGACCCCGAACTCCTAATTAGGCTTTTATTTAGCGACTTTTGAGCCTTATTTTGCCCCTTCTTTTTAGACTTAGCTTCACGCTTATTTTCAGGCTTGGCTTCTCTAAACGAGCGTCATCACGACCTGATGAATGCCGTCGATGCTGAGTAATGTGGTCTATGCTAAATAGTACAGGGGCAGTTTGGCAGCAAAGGAGTGAGTCATACTATGGACGCAACGCCATCTAGAATAGATTGGAGAAGTCAATGGTCTGATATTAAGCTCGCACTGAGACAAGATAGAATTATCTACTGCTACGTGTTATTCACCTGTGTCAGCCTGTACCTGCTCTCACGATTCACGGATCATGACCTTGATATCAAGTACGACATTTTTTCCTATTTAAGAAGCTTGCTCAACATGTGCTACGTCTCCTTCCTAACCTGGAGCGTCTATTATTACTGTTACCTGCTTTATCACCGCGCCTCTCACCCTTTGGTCAAATACGTTAAAAAGATCTTTTCGTTTTTTCAGCCAATTTCGAAGGCTCTCTCTTTTATTTTACTGATCTTAGTGCTGAATTTTACGCTCTCTAGCTACACCTATTTAAAGACTATCATCCCCGACTTGCACCCATTTGAGTACGACCTTGCCTTCTATGAATTTGATAAGTGGTTGCATTTTGGCGTATCGCCTTGGGAGCTCACTCATGCCGTTTTTTCTCATCACTACGCGACTTTTGTGATCAACTTTTTTTACCACCTGTGGTTTTTACTCATGTGGGGCGCTCTGCTCTTTTTTATCATCGATAGAAAGTCCAAACGACTGCGAGACCAATACCTCTTGAGCTTTCTTTCTAGCTGGCTCATTGTCGGAGGGCTGTTGGCAACGATACTCTCTTCTGCAGGGCCATGTTACATGCACCTGCTCAACCCTGAACACACCTACTTTCTTCCATTGATTGACACGCTGAGAATACAAAGCCGAGAGTTAATGGAAGTGGGGTTTCCTCCTGTCTGGGCAATTGATGTACAAGACAGTTTGTGGCTGAGGCATCTCAATCGTGAGGGCGGTGTGGGAGTGGGAATATCAGCCATGCCAAGCATGCATGTTTCCATCGCGGTGTTGATGGCGCTCGGCGCCAGTCGAAAGAATAAATGGTTAGGGAGAGTGATGTGGGCCAATGTGGTGATGATTCAAATTGGTTCGGTGCATCTTGCCTGGCACTACGCGATTGATGGGTATGTCAGCGCCTTCGCGACCGTCTTAATATGGAAAGGCACAGGCATATTGCTGGATAAGATCGATAGCTTTTCTTCTCGCCATTAGACGCCAATGTACTCTCTGAACAGCGACGGCCTAAACGACTGCTGTGAGAGTGGCTACCACCTAAAACTGTTGCCTGACGACATTATCTTCGGCCTTTGCTCACCACCTCATAGACGAGTGTTCGTAACCAACGATTTTTTTCGTCTTGCTGTTTGCTGCTTTTCCAGAGCACAGAAATGTCAAAATCTGGCACCTCTATCGGTGGTGGTGTTGTCGTAAGATGATCGCGAAAGGCCTCACTTCTCGCCATAAGCTCAGGCACAATGGCAATCAAGCGTCGGGTATTCAACAAGCTGCGAATGGTTAAAAAATTCCTTGAAGCAACCGTCACTTGGCGTGTCATCCCTTGCTCTTTCAAACGCTTATCCACTTGAGTTGAAAGCCGACCATCAGCGCTCACTAGGGCATGGTCAATATTCGCAAATTGTTCTATGGTCAGCCGCCCCTTCACTTTGACTTGCTGCGGATCAAACAGGCAAACATGCTTTTCGGTGTAAATCTTCTTGGCTTCAAACGCATCATCGACCAGAGCAATACTGCCAATCACGGCATCCAGCTTTTCTTGCTCGGCAACACTCACGTAATTGTTTCTGTTCACATTGATAAAGCTCACTTGTGCTTTGGGTGCAAGGCGGCGAATCGAATCGTACAGCAGAGGCGCAAAAATAAACTCTGCGTAATCCGTTAAGCCAATTCGGCAAACGCCCGAATACATCTCAGGGTTAAAAGGCTCTTTAGAGAGCAACTGAGTTGAAATGGCATCAAGCAAGTGGTGTACGACGGGGGCGATTTGGTGCGCGTGTTCTGTCGCCTCCATACTGTGGCCTTTGCGCTCAAATAAGGGATCATCAAGCAACTGTCTCAATCGCGCTAGGCTATGGCTCATTGCTGATTGGCTGACGTGACTCTTTTCTGCCGCGACACTCACACTTCGATATCGATAAAGCTGAGAAAAAGTCACGAGCAAATTTAAATCGATGTTCTTCCAGTTGATCTCATTCATGCTCTGTTTACCCACTGATGCATCAAGTAATCCTATTTTATTCATAGATTAGATTAAATCTATCAATTTGAATCATTTTAGTTCATTTCGTACAGTAGCGACGAATTCAATCAATGAACACGCATGTAGAGAAAAGCGATGCTATCTATTTTTAAAATATTCTTTGCCTTAGGCTGGATAAGCTTTGGTGGGCCAGCCGCACACATTGGCTACTTCCGCAGTACCTTTGTTGAAAAAAAGAAATGGCTTGATGACAATGAATACGGTCAAATTGTTGCGCTCAGTCAGTTTCTTCCTGGCCCAGGTTCGAGCCAGGTCGGGTTCGCCATTGGCTATAAACGAGGTGGACTAGGCGGAGCCTGCATGGCTTTTTTTGGTTTTACCTTACCGTCTATTCTTATCATGCTTGCGCTTGCCGCATTAAGTAGCCAACTCACTGACAATTCCGTGTTCCAAAGTGTGATTCATGGTCTAAAGTTGCTCGCTGTGGTCGTGGTGGCGGATGCCGCGTGGGGAATGTATAAGAATTTTTGCAAACAGACTTTAACCGTCGGTTTATGCGTAGTGACCGCTATAGCACTCCTATTGCTACCCAGTATTTCAACCCAAATTGCAGTCCTTCTTATTGCCGGCGCGATTGGCATGCGTTTTTTAGCGAACACATCAGAACAACCGAGCAACACACCGTTTAAACCGGCTTTGTGGCCTCTGTTGCTTTTCGTGGGCTTGCTGTTCGGGCTTCCACTATTAAGCAACATGGCTCCGAGCATTGGCTTGTTTAGTGATTTCTTTCAAGCCGGTAGCCTCGTCTTTGGTGGCGGTCATGTCGTTCTGCCTTTGCTGCAAAACATCGTTGGCGACCAGATAACACCAGACGCCTTTCTAACCGGTTATGCCGCAGCGCAAGCCGTTCCAGGGCCAATGTTTACCTTTGCAACCTACATTGGCTACGAAATGCTGCCTGGAGCCCCTTTGCTTGGTGCAGTGATCGCGACGATTGGCGTGTTCTTACCAGGGTTTTTGTTGCTACTCGGCGTACTCAAAAACTGGCAACAACTGGCCAATAAGCCTCGTGTCGCAGGAGCCATCTCTGGGGTAAACGCCTCGGTTGTTGGATTGTTGATGGCAGCGCTGTACCAACCTGTTTTTACCAGTGCCGTCGTCAATGCGCTGGATATTTCATTGGTACTGATTGGCTTCTTTCTATTGAAGCAACTTAAATTGCCTATTGTTTGGATGGTCGCTTTCTTTATGCTCGCTGCCACTGCCACTGGGTTTCTCTAGTTTTTAGTTTCTTGTTTGTTCCTTTCCATCGCACTAAAAAGGAGAGCCTTGGCTCTCCTTTTTCTTTGAATAGACGTTAACCGCTATTCAGCTTTAACATCTATCGGCTCTTGCACCGTGTTCGCTCTCACCTCGGCTAACGCCCTCTCTAGGTTTTCATTCGCCACTTTGTAATACGAAGGCTTTTTATCGATAGCCTGCTGCAAGTAAGGAATGGCCTTGTCTGGCTTGCCTTGAAGAATCAAAAAGTAGCCAACGTTGTTGAGCGCTTCTGCCGCTTCCATTTGTCGCATAAACACATTGATGGCGCGTTTTATTTCCCCTCGGCTCAGATAAATAAGAGCCAAGTTGTTCTGTGCTTTTTCATTATTGGGCTCTTGCTCTAAGGCGGAAAGGGTGTACTTCAGCGCGGTTTTATAATCACCCGACATGTAATACGAGTAACCCGTATTGATTTGCACTTTCACCGAGCGAGGCTCAATGAGTAGTGCTTTTTTATAAAAGGCCTGAGCTAGGGTGTGATTGGCTTTAACATCGGTTAATACCCCTAGTCCCATATACGCAGTCACGGGAGAGTCATTATCAATCTGCAGTGATTCCACCTCTTCTGGTTTCACAAGATCATCTGGGTTGAGCGTGTTGCTGCTATTAAGTCGAACTTGATCGGCATTCAAAGCACGCAGAAAGTAACTGTACCCTAGCTCGACATCGCCCGACTTTGCGTATATGCCACCTAGATGCTCTAACACTTGAACATTATTAGGGTTCTCTTCCAGTGCAATGGAATAGGCTTTCTGAGCTAACGGTAAATTGCCTCGTGATTCATGTATGCGACCAATGTTGTAGAGTGACTTGTCATGATACTGCCCATCTGGAAACGATAGAGAGCGAATGTACTCGTAAAGGGCCAAATCTATATTGTTCTTGCTGAGGGCGATATCTCCTCGCATGATGGCTTCTTTTTCATTCAGTGGCGGGGCATCTGAGGTCAGCGTGTCCACAGGAAGACCATCATACAAAGCAGAATCAAAGCCTGGCTTTTCTGGCTCAGTAGCGCACGCTGTCAACATGAGTGATAACGTCATAACAACGAATCGCTTGTATCCTTTCATAAATACTCCTTATTTTCCTAACGTTGCAGTCAGACTCAGCATGGATGGCCCGATAGCAACGATAAAAAAGCATGGCCAGATAAAAAGTAGCAGAGGGAAGATCATCTTGGTCGGAATTTTTGCAGCGATCTCTTCGACTTCCTGATTGCGTCGATCCCTAAAGTCTTCGGTGTACTCTCTCAACGTCTGGGAGATACTGCCCCCAATACGAGATGAGTGCGCAAGCATCTTAACGAGACCGGTAATTTCAACCACACCAGTCCGTTCTACGAGATCTTCAAACGCATCTGACATTTCAACACCCGCTTTTATTTTCGCGCACACTGTATCAAGCTCATCAGCAAATTCAGGGTGAGAAATCATAAGTTCATCAGCGACCCTTCTCAGCGCCGAGTTAAACCCAAGACCAGATTCGGTACAAACCACCAACAGATCGAGTGCATCAGGCACTCCTCCTCGAATCTTGGATTGGCGTTTTTTCACAATACGGTTGAGCACAATATTCGGTAAGAATAACCCCGTGGCAATGCTCCCGATTATTGCCAACCTTAGATTTTTCAAATCTGGTGCGAAGTAATAGAAAGCCGCCGCCGCCATGAGTCCAATGATAAAACTGAAGATTTTTAACGCATAGAAAATCGTTAAGGCATCGGCATCATGGTAACCCGCATGCATCAATTGATGACGGACACTCTCACGCTCTTTTGAGCTTTTGGGCGTCATCATTGGCGCGAGCGACTCTAGAGTATTATCAATCTTGCTGTTCTTTTTCAGCTTATGGGAGTCGGCCCCTTTTCTTATCTCGTCCAGTTTTCTTTTTAGCGGCGACTTCACACCAAATACAATAAACGCAACCGTCATGACCGCCAGACTCGTTGAGACCATAATGAAACCCAAGAAGAAAAGCTGCTCATTCACTTCAAATTGGTTAAGTAGTTCTAGAAGGTGCTCCATGCTACACCTCGAAATTAATGATGTTTCTGATCCATATAGAACCAAAAAATAAGCTGACAATACCACCACTCACGAGTGTCATTCCTCGGGGGTCTTCGTAAAGTGGCTCCACATAAGTGGGATTGATGACCGACATAAAAATAAACAAAATGAACGGAGACAAAACCAGAATCCATGCCGATAAACGGCTTTCTGCTGAAATGGTTTTGATCTTCCGCTGCAATTTAAAACGTGCTCTTAATACGTGCGATACTTTTTCTAAGTTCTCTGAAAGGTTCCCGCCCGTTTCTTTTTGAAGTAGCACCGCACTCGAAAAGGCCAGCATTGACACTGTTGGTGTGCGGTCGGCCATTTGCATGATCGCCAAACGCATATCGTAGCCATAGTTCAGAAGGTTAAAGGTATTTTTAAACTCAATACCAATGGGCGCAGGCATTTCATTGCCCACCTCGTTAAAGGCTTGTGTGACGGGTTGCCCGGCTTGCAACATTCGACGCATGATATCGAGCGCGTCAGGTAACTGCTCTTCAAACGCGGATAGCCTTTGAGATATTTTACGTTGAATCATCATGTGCATGAGCACCCAGGTACCACAGAAAGAGGCAATTTCAACGAACCAAGGCTGACCAATAACAAGCAGTATCAACGTGGAGATAGTGGCGATTAAGAAAGTCACGGTCAGCGTTTGAGTCAGAGACCAGTCATAGCCCGATAACTCAATGTTCTTTTTCAGACTGGAAAAAATCTTTATCTGAACCAGTTTCCTATCCGTTGGCGTCAGGCTTTTCAGATAATGCTCATGTAACAGTGAACGGGTTTCTTCATCTAAATTGGATTGTGACTCTTTCAACCTTTGTGAAAGCTCTTTGTGTTTCGCTTTGCTACCTGCGGCGGGCAGTATCAATGCCTGGGAGATAAACACCACGGCAAAAAAGAGCAGTACATAAAAGAGCGTCGGATCTTGTCCCATGACTTGCCACTCCTATTGGTATGTCTCGTTAAAAATCTCGAAGGGCATATGCAGCCCTTTTTTTGACAATTGATCATGGCACGCGGGCACAACACCGGTTGCGGTGAAATAGCCGATGACTTTGCCATCTTCATCCATTCCTTGTCGTTGAAACTTAAATATTTCCGACATGGTGATGACTTCACCCTCCATGCCATTGATTTCAGTAATGCTGGTCATTCGACGCCCACCATCTTCTTGACGTTCCATTTGCACAACCAAATGGATAGCCGAGGCGATTTGAGAGCGTAGGTTTTTGGTCGAAATATTCCACCCCGCCATCGAGAACATGTTCTCAACTCGGCTCAGCGCATCTCGTGGAGTATTGGCGTGTATGGTGGCTAGAGATCCATCATGCCCCGTATTCATGGCGGCTAGCATGTCGACGGCTTCACTGCCCCGCACCTCTCCAAGAACGATTCGATCTGGCCTCATACGGAGCGAGTTTTTCACCAGATCCCGCTGAGTAATTTCACCTTTGCCTTCCAGGTTTGCTGGGCGAGTTTCCAACCTCACAACATGGGGCTGTTGCAACTGAAGCTCGGCGGAATCTTCTATGGTGATGATTCGTGCGTCACTAGGAATAAATCCAGAGAATATGTTTAATGTGGTGGTTTTTCCTGAGCCTGTCCCGCCAGAAATCAAAATATTTAGCTCACCATGAACGGCGGCTTCAACAAACTTCGCCATCGGTTCCGATATTGAGTTATAACCGAGTAGGTTTTCCATATTAAGTTTATCAACGGCAAATCGACGAATAGAAACAGAAGGCCCATCTAGCGCTAAGGGAGGAATAATCGCATTAACACGCGAACCATCGGCCAGTCGTGCATCTACCATTGGCGAGGCTTCATCAATACGACGCCCAACCTGGCTAACAATTCTATCGATTATATTTCTAAGGTGACGATCATCGAGAAAGGTATAAGGAGTGGATTCAAGCTTGCCTCGACGTTCAACAAAAACACTTTTCGGCCCATTGACCAGAATATCAGACACCGTTGAATCATGAAGCAGCGGCTCGAGTGGACCAAGGCCAAAGACCTCATCTTCAATTTGTACAATGACACGTTTTCGACCTTCAGCACTCAATGCATGCGTTTGATCATCCGCCATCAATTGAACAATGGCGTCATGCAAATCTTTCTTTGCACGCTCTTTTTCTAGGCTGGCTAATAATCCTAAATCTAAGGTTTCGAGCAGACGTTGATGATAGTAATGCTTGGTTTCTAATTCTTGTTCGAGCTGCTTTTTCGCATCATCAACCGCTTTGTCTCTGTCTTGTATCTCTCTGGCTTTGCGCTCAGCAATATTACCCGAGGCGTCATCATGTATCGCGTCGCCATACTCATCGGTAAGCGCTTGTTCACCTACGGATTCATCAAAATTATGCTCTGCATTCGCCAACTTTTCTTGCAATTCAGGGTTAATATTTTTTCTTTTAAAAAACATCCTAGTTCCCTATTCCATTAAGAAAACAGACTCTTAAACCAACCTTTCTTTTGCTCTGGTTCTGGCATCATGGTCAACGTAAATTCCACCACGGATTTGGCTAAAGCAGTCTTTCTTTTCGATTCAATAAATGGTCGACCTAAATTGGCACTTTCAATCGCCACTTTGAAATCGTTTGGAACCATATGCACTTTGACTCCCACTATGGTTCCTTCAATATCTTTTAGCTTGATCGACTGACGTTTTTCATAACGATTGACTACGACCTCTAACTGCTCTTTGCCTATACCGAAATCTAATGCCAATAACTTAGCAATTCGAGTGGTATTTTTTATCGACACCAAGTTTTGCTGAGTCACCAAAAACACTTTAGTGACAGGTGCTAACACCGGAGCAAACAGTCGGTCTATTCCCCTTGAAAGGTCGACAATCACATATGGATAAAACTCTCTAAGTATAGGTAGCAATTTATTTAGGTGCTTCGCTTTATCGTAATTATCATGGGTGTTTTCATGCTTAAAACCGAGCACATGCAGCCCTGAAGCGTGCTTCGTGACAAGACTTGCAAGAGAGACTTCATCCAAGTCAGAGACACTGGCTATCGCATCAGAAAGGCTGTACGGGGAAGAGACGTTAAGGTAGTCCTCGATCACTCCAAACTGCAAATCAAGATCGAGAAGTAAGACTTTGTCTGGAAATTCTTTTGCTATGGTCATCGCGGAATTTAATGCCAACGTGGAGGCACCTGCACCACCTTTAGAGTTAACAAACGCATACATCTCACCAAGATCGCGATTGGCGATCTTCTCTTCCGCCACGTTTTTCAACATAGGAATAAGAGAATCAATTTCTGACTTATCAGACACAAAATCCGCGGCGCCGATTCGAAGCGCAATTTTGAGCGCACCGTTATCACTTTCATTACCGAAAACAATCAGTGACGCTTCGTAGCCATCGGCAACCGGGCCTTCGTACTGCTGAAGTTCGACAATCTTCTGAGCCCAATTTGGCCCTGTTTCAACAAAGATAAGATCGGGTGCGGTAAATTGAGCGAGGTTTGCTACCACAAGGCTATGTAGAGATATGGTCTCGAAACTAATACTTTGGCATTTCGCCAGCTCTTGACTTATATGCAATTGAAATCGATCACTGGAATAAAAAACCCAGACATTAAGGCTGGTTTTCAACCTGATCTGTTCGCCATCGTTTCTGGTTAGCTTCACAGCTTCTCCCATAGATTGTCCCTCTAACAGTCTGTGTCTGTCGTCGAACCTCTAATTTCTCCTAAGTTCTCTCTTGGCAAAATCGTTTCAAAGCTTGGTACGGCAATCACACCCTGCATAAACGACAGTAAGCCAGAGAACTGGTAGTCAAAATCAACCACTTCCGCTCGAACATACCGAATAGTTAAAAATACATCCTCATCCGCAGTAGGATCACCAACGATGGGCGTGCCCGTGCTGTCTAAATAATCTAACGACAAGTTAGTAGCAGTAAAGCCACCCGGTGCGTTGCTAGGTACTGCTAACGCAGGTATGTCGTCCTGATCACTCACGTTGCACACCACACCAAGCCTAGCGGCAACTCGGGTCATTTCATTGATCAGTTGGAGAGAATACATATAGCGTCCAACTTCAATGACCCCCAATATTAAAACCAGTAACGCCGTTGAAATGAGGGTGAACTCGATAATAGTGATCCCCGAATCTCTTCTCATGGCGCCGTCCTCATCATGGCTGACGTATTCAGCGGCACACCAAAATTAAAACCTGAAGAAAACAAGCTCGTTATAGGAGTATAGGTATGATTTATCGTTACTGTGACATATTGATTTGCATGGACGATCGAAATGTCACTTGGGGATAAGCCATTGATTAATGCGCTGCTTGAGTCACCAATGGCTGTGGTGCCATACACCACCATATTTTTAATCTCAGTTTCGTCCGCGATTTGATCATAGGTAGCCGTTCCCGTGACTTCCGTGGTCGCGTACCTCGCGCCATTTCGGGCCATCTTATTAAGCGTGTTGTATTCAATCAATGCATTACCAAACTCAGTGACCGCACCAATAATTAGCAATAAAACAGGCACGGTAATAAGAAACTCAACCGCCGCTATCCCTCTTTGTTTCATAGGCTTATTCATATTAAGACTCCGTACTCAAAGGGTCTTTATAAAGCACTATTTTGTAAGGCCCATCAGTATCATCTCCCTGACCCGGTACGCCACCGGTGACTGTACAATCTTCTATGAACTCACCAAATACAGGTTGTTTACTACCATTGCTGGTTGGCGCTTCTTGTAGCAAGAAAAAGCAGCCAATGGCTTCAATGTTAAAGCTTGTTGTACCACCACTCGCGGTGCTGCAATCAACAACAGGAATCGGCAATATTCGACGCCCAACTTGACCGCCTTGATCGATTCGACAATCCGCATCTCCAGAGCAATCTGGTAGCGCTGCTTCATAATCTGTGTAGCCCCACGGTTGCCCGCTATCACCGGAAGTATCGTCATAGGTAATCACACCCGCATTGTCCATTGTGGCGGGGTTCACGGGCTGCCTGATGTAGACATCTGAAGGATGGTCGGTGGAACTTACGCCACCACCACTGTATTGATCAAAACGAGTATTCAACCCCTGTCCAACTGGCCCAACAGAGTTACCCGGCTTGGTTGTTACGGGATCATTGATGTTGATGGTCTCATCAAAGCCGCCTGCGAGCGCGTCTCTCACCGTATTGGCACCGGAGCCAAAATCCAAAAGCTGGAAGTTCCCTGCTCCCATTTCACTCTGGTTTTGATCTGCTAATTTGAGCGCATACACCTCCCCTTCGTCGTAGCCATTGGTTCCAGTGTCATCGCCTTCACACACAGCAATGGGGACAATGTTTGCTAATAACGGTTCAGGAGGACTCGGGCCCGCGACTGCACTGGCTGAGATTTCTTTTGACATACCAAACATTTGAACAAAAAATTCTTCAAGCTCGTAGCCGGAAACCGATATTCGAACGAACGTATCTTCCGTTGCAGTATATCCAGCATCTGGGAATGTCGTCGGGTCATTGGAGTATTCAACCGTTATGGTTGCAGAAGAAAAATCCATCTCAGCGTTGCCTGTCGCACTCGCGACATTGGTGAATGTGGTATTGGCGACGGCCGTTGCTTCAGTCGTCGTTCCATCATTGTCGATGACCAAGGCAGCCGCTAAAACGGCGGCATCCACCCCGTTCTGTAAACGTGTCTTGTTCATCAATGAGTGGTTAACATCGATCGACAACGCGGCAACACCAATCAAAGCGGCCATCGCTACGGTGACCATGACTAACACTAACCCTGACTGGTTCCCCCTATTTCTAATAATTCCATTACGTACAACCATCTTGCAGTCCTTAAGGGCTATTGCGCGAACCCATCTAAAACTTGACTATTGGTGCCTTTCAAACTGTCACTTTGTATCCCTGTATAGGTTTGATAAGCCCCTTCCATTCTTTCACCACTGCCTAAAGGTATGACTGATTCGTTTTCTTTCGTTGCATTCGGGTTATACACTTGCTCTGAGCGCACACTGGCAACGTGATGCCCGAGTCGCGCTTCATTGGCACAACCGATTAATACTCCGACGCCCAAAAGGATGATCGTTATTCTTATCGTATTCATGTTGCTCCCCTATAAACTGTGTCCAAATGAACCTTCAGATCCACCTTGTGAGTGCTCCATAAACTCAGCGGCATTATCTGGCGTGGAGTCACGGTGTTGATCGGGTTCGGCGATATAGGCTCCTTGCCCCAACAGGTAATATTTGACGTCGTTTGGTTCGACAAATGAATCGGTTGGTAGCGAGACTTTGTTTCTATCAATCGGTTTCGCAAGCCTTGGGGTCACCAAAATGACCAGCTCAGTTTCACCCGAGACATACTCTTGGCTATTGAAGAGCTGCCCTAGTACAGGAATGTCTCCGAAGCCAGGCATTTTAGTCGCAACATCACGAACATTTTCACTTAATAGGCCTGCAATCCCAATGGTTTGGCCATCCGCTAATTCAAGGGTCGATGACGCACTTCTTCGAGTGATCGGCGGAATAACATAGGTACCGTTGGTTTCACCCGGGCTTAAAGTCAGTGAGCTTGAATTGGCTATTTCACTGACATCCACCGCGAGGTTAAGGTTGATTTTTTTATCGCTGAGAACCGTCGGTATGAACTTCAGCCCCACACCATACTCTTTGTATTCAATGGTAATGCCATTTTCATCGGGAACAGGAATAGGAAATTCACCACCGGCTAGGAACTCAGCTCTTGCGCCACTTAAAGCGGTAAGATTTGGCTCGGCGAGTACTTTTGCTGCGCCCGTTTGCTTAGCGACATCGAGAGCAAAACTGAACAAGGTGTTACCGTCAGCGAACGCCCCTAGCAGCCCATAATCACCACTACTTGGGAGTTCGAAGATCGGGGTTGTTCCTGAAATCGCACTTCCTACAGACGCGCCCCCCCAACCAAATTCCGAACCGCTACTTTGGAAGAAATGGAAATTAGCATCAAACTTTCTCACCAAGCTTCGCTGAACTTCCGCCACTGTGACTTCAAGCATGACCTGTTGAGCACCGCCAATCGACATCAGGTTTATCACCCCTGTCTTCTTCACTTGCTCGCTTAGAGATTCTTTCGCTTCATCGGCTTCTTGGCCTACGGCATACGTTTCCGCAACGCGTAACGCCACATTCATTTTGTCTTGTGAGCTGATTTGGCCACTGAGTATCAAGCGATTTTGCGCACTGTGAACTTTGACATTTTCATCGGGCAAAAACTCATACAGCTTCGCTTTTAGGCTGTTGAGATCATGGGTGACTTCAATATTGATTGACTCAATAAGTTGCCCTCGACTGTCCCAGGCCATCAGGTTGGTTGAACCGAGCTTTTTACCTATCAAAAAGAGCTCATCAGACTTCAGCATGACGATGTCTAACACCTCTGGGTCTCCCAACGAGACGCGTTTTGCTTTCGCCGAGAGATTCACATGTGTCGATTTGTGATGAGGAACTTTGACGATTTTCCCAGTTTGAGTCGACGCGGTCACCACTGCGGTCGAACTCATTAGGATAAGCGTGAATAGTATTATTATTCTCATAATGGCCCCTTAATCCTTCACTCTAATATTGGAAGATTCCGTCCCTTTGATGATCGTGACACTTGGAGCAGCGCGTCGTTTGACGACTTTCTCCTCGGGCTCATGTGGGTTTCGCAGCGCTAACTGAATAATACCCTTGCTCTTCGCTGTTAGTAGTTTCTCCGCGTCCTTAGGGCTGACTTCTAGCGTCACAGCACGCACGACGACGGGAGAATTTTCTTGGGTTTTAGCGGTCTGGTCTACGGCCAGCACTTTGATGTCTTTTAAAACCGTCGAGGTATTCGTATAGGTACCGCTGTATTTAACCGTACTGAGGATATCGACCCGATTGCCCGGCAATAGAAAGCCGGCTACCCCAATGACATCATCGACTCGAATGGTTACTGCTCGCATGTTTTCAGAAATCAACGCAGCCAGAGTTGAACCCACCGCACCTGAAGTCACTCGCAGGGGATTGATTAACTCTCCTTGAAAGATGTCACTTTCCGCAATGAGGCCAACGACTAAAGCTTCATCGACATATTGCGTATCCTCTCTCCAATCGACTTCGAGCAACTTAGAGGTGATATGCTGCTCTTCGATGGTGGTTCCAGCTGGAATAGGTTGTGCGGCAATGACGACAGGCTCCCGCTCGACCACCTCAGTTTCAATGGTCGGTTGCACCTGACTGTCCATCCATTGCTTAGCGAAAAAGACAGCGCCTAAGCCAAAAATTATGGACAACATGAAAAACAATATGACTTGTTGCTTGCTCATCTAGCTCCTCCCCCTTTACCGTCTGCGGTAAAGTAGACTTCCCATGCCCGTGATAAGACTTCTGGCGTAATAACGGGCTCTATGTCTTCAAATGCTATGATATCTCGGCTGATGCCCACCATATCCTTGGGCAAGCAGGGATAAAAACCCACGCTATGTTGACGATGTAAACTGAACAGATTTTCAAACACAGAAGGGGCAATGGTTAGTTCCCTACCCTGCGCAATTTTTTCCCACAACGCTTGATACTCACTGTCTTTCAAAGGATAAAACTGAATCTTATAGCCGAGGCGTCGTAGGAAGGCGGGATCACTGATTTTTTCAGGATCCAAATTACTCGAAAAGGCGAGCGTTAAAATGAATGGAATTGTTATCTGCTGGCCATTTGGCAGAGATAAGTGATCAAAGAAATACTCCATTGGCACGATCCAACGGTTGAGTAAGGTATCGACAGGCATGGGTTGGCGACCTAAGTCATCAATGATGAAAATGCCATTGTTCGCCATCATTTGAAGGGGGGCCATCCATACCCGATTGTGTTCACTGTGGTTAACCTCAAGCATATCCATGGTTAACTCACCACCGACCTGAATATTAGGGCGTTCACTCAGTACCCACCGGCGATCATATTGCTCTTTAAACAGTAAGCTCTGCTGTTGAAGGTGGCCATCCACACGCCGATGGTGCTGTGGGGAAAAGACTTTAATGATGTTCCCGGCGGCATAGACAGAATAGGGAATGTAAACCGAGGTGTTGAGAGAGTTGAGTATTCGAGTCGCCACAAAGGTTTTACCTGTCCCTGCATCCCCATAGAGCAACAATGCCCGACCAGAGTTAATCGCAGGACCCAGCACGGATATCATGCGCTCAGCACCATACACATCGCTAAGCGCATGAGTGACATCGGCTTTGGTCACGACCTTGGCGCGAACATCTTGATCTTTTACCATCTGATCATAATCACGAAGCGAAACAGGAGTTGGGCCAAGGTAAGCATCTTTCGCAAAGGCAGCGTCAGCCTCTTGCATACCCGTTTCCGATAAGCCATAGCGCACTGTTCCAGAGGCCTCTTGAGACATAAACCCTTCACTGGCCGCTTGGAACACTTCAACTAGGGATTTTTTACGCAGATTTGCAATCATGTCTTCAATCAAATGACTGTTAATGCACATGAGTTTTGTGAGATTAAGAATGTCGGATTTAGGAAAGGCAGAGATATGCTTAATCAATAAGTTTTCGACAACCGCTCTAGGGACTCCGATGTCTTCAAAGGAAGTGGGTACTTTCGGTGCTTCCGCCTGAGGCGTGAGTTCTTCTCTATGTAGACCGTCACTTGATGTCGTGTTCACAGAGACCCCTTATTCTCACTCCGTTGAGTGAGTCCTTGATTTCGTAAGAATGATCTAGAAATAGTTCTGCATGGCCAACCCAATAACGACCACGGGGGCAAATGGCATTCTAAGCATGTCTGAACGCTCTTTTGTTATAGCGCTTACCGCTGGCTTAGCACCCTTACCGTATGCAAAGATCATCGTGTATTTTTTCGCCATAAGCTGTAGTGTCTCAGGCTCTTCTGCAAATCGAATTGCACCGTACAACCCACCAACCAAAACCGTCGAAATGGCTATCCAGAAAGTCGTGCTCAAAAGCTGCCCCCAGCCGACAATGAAACCCACTACACCCAACAATTTGACGTCGCCAGGCGCCATCGCACCGGCGATATGCATGATCAGTGAAATGACAAACATGATTAAACCCGCGAGCAAGGAAGTGCCCACAAGTGCCAAAGGATCAGCAGATAAAGAATGGTGGATTAAGGTGACAATAAGCAGATAAAGAAGTGCCAAATTTGGAATGCGATTCTCTCGCGCATCGGTGGTTGCAACAGCAAGCAAGCCTGCCCAAATTAGATACTCCATGATGTCCATTCCTAGAAGCGTTATTGACTAGTCAAATATAGAATCGAACTCGTCGGTCAATATTCCGTAAACGACTGTAAATAAACCAGAAAGCCCTATAATCATGGCCCCTGCGCCTACTACATATTCAACAATCGTTAGTCCTTCCTCATTTTTAAAAAAATCTTTCGAATAATTGAGAAAATGATTCATATTAGCCTCCTAGCAATAATACTGACTATTTATCAACAATCGAATGCATAAAAAAAGTCAGTATTATATAGCGTAGACGGCAATTTTAACTCTTGCTTACTTTTATAATAGTGAGGTTACTTCCTAGTTAAATACACTAGATAGCTCATCTTCAAGTATACTACTGAATGCGCCAAATATACCCGCAAGTCCAGCAACCAATAAGCCTGCACCCACAACATATTCGACAACCGTTAGGCCTTCTTCATCCTGCATAAAGTTCTTAACATTATTAATTAAATTGTTCATCATTTGGTCTCCTTCCAAAAAAGCAATGTCTATCTAATTGCTAACTAATAATTTAGTTAGTTATAAAGTCAACAGTTAGGACTTTCTTGCTTCATTTTGGTACTTTTTTGTCCAATTAAAATAGATTTATTATTCTAATTTATAAGTAAAATACCCCTAATTAGACGACAACTGCGATAATCTGTAATTTATGTAAACAATGTTATTCCCTCTAACTCTCTATTAATAAAGCGCTTCATAAAAACCAAATAAACGGGAACCGCTTTACTACCAATAAAGCACTCAAGTCTCAATGTTGATACTTGACGACGGATTTTAAGCGACTATTTGTGAACTAACATCACAATAACGCACGCATACTAAAAACACATCTATCAGTAAAAATGAAAATCTGATCGAAATCTTGACGTTCATAGATCAGCGTCTAGCCTTAAACTAGTTATTTAGATTGAGTGTCACTAAGTCTGAAGAGTTAGGATAAAATCGGTTTACGCTATGGAAGTACTGCATACAGGCCACTGGATTGGTCAATCGATCTCATATATTAATAGAGATACTCTTTTCACCATTGGACAATATTTCAAAGTTATTGAAGATGGTCATGACGTGTCCATTATTAGTGATCCTAATGTTCAGTTCTGTTTCTTTTTTTACGATAAGAATAGTAATCATTCTCTTCTAATTACAGCCATTAAATTATGTCAAAACCTACATAAACAACTCATTATTATATACAAAGTTAATATAGATGAAGACATTATTAATTTAGATGTGGTATTTGACCATTACAACCTATCCAGTTTTGATATTAGTAATTGGTGTGAACAGCTGAGTAAAAATATTTATTTTAGATTTACTGATCACCAGTCTGTTTTAGATATATACAAGATGGAATTGGATCTTACAGAGCATAAAATAAGTAAGGATATCGTTGAGATATTAAAGTATATCGATGCAAATATAGCAAAGACAATACGCGAAGAAGACATAGCCGACTACTGCCACTATTCCGTCAGTTACTTTTCTAAGCTTTTCCATAAATCCGTTGGTATTAGCTTTCGAGACTATCTGACGACCAAACGAATCGAACTGGCGAAGAAACTGTTGCAAGATGATAAGAAAAACAAAATTGCCGTCATCGCCTACCAATGTGGGTACAACGATGTTTCCTACTTTTCACGTATTTTTAAGAAGAAGACCGGGATTTCTCCCGGTGTTTTCAGGCAGTTCCATTAGATAGATCACTCTAATTAACTAAAAATACATCGTTAGCTTTTCACTCTCCCGGTGAACATGCTAGTGTTAACATGTGATTAACAATAAGCCAACATAATAATAAATATGTCATTTGTTTTACATGGAGTTAGAGAATGATTCAGCCTAATCAAACAACCAATTCAACGTGTACCCTCCCCCCTCCTAATGAGTTGATTTTAAAGTGGGCCCAAGAGCGCCCTGATGAAGTCTACTTAAAGCAGATCATTAATAGAGAATTTGTCGAGTTCACTTATTCAGAGGTGGCCGACAAAGCCTTGCGACTAGTTAGTGCACTCAATAAGCTCGGCGCAGCCCCTGGTGATAAAGTCGCTCTGGTTTCTAAGAATTGTGCAGAATGGTTCATCTGCGATCTCGCAATGACACTGGGCGACTTTATTAGTGTCCCTATTTTCCCAACCGCAGGCGCTGAAACCATTGAGTACTGTGCAACTCACAGTGAAAGTAAGTTCCTCATTGCAGGCAAGCTAGATGATGCCACAGCCACTCAACAGGTCTTGGATAGATTAGATAGCGTAATCAGCATCGCACTCCCTTACGACAGTGCGCCAAACTGCCAATATCTATTCGATGACATTATTGAAGAAGCAGAGCCTTCAACTTTTCGTCCTGAACATTATGACGATAAGCTGATGTCTCTGGTATACACATCAGGTACATCTGGCCAGCCTAAAGGGGCGATGCTCACGTATGGCTCATTTAGCTGGTCTGTTCAAATGCTGATTGAACTCATTAGCATTAAATCCGATGACCGTCTGTTCTCGTATCTTCCACTCGCTCACATTACTGAACGTGTCTATATATACGGATCTTCCATTGCAGGAGGCGTGCTCACCGCTTTCCCTGAGTCTTTAGATACCTTTATTGAAGATGTGAAAATGCATCGTCCGACCCTATTCATTTCTGTTCCAAGGCTTTGGACGTTATTCCAACAGCGCATTCAAGACAAACTGCCACAGAAGAAGCTCAACATCTTGCTCAAGATTCCGTTCGTTAACTCGCTAATCAAGAAAAAGTTGGCGGATGGACTCGGGCTTGATCAAGCGCGTGTACTTGGTTGCGGTTCAGCGCCAGTTTCACCAGCTTTACTCAATTGGTACCACAGTGTGGGTCTGAACATTACCGAAGCTTGGGGCATGACCGAATCCTTCGCTTACAGCACGTTGAACTACCCATTCCGTGAAGACAAAATAGGAAGTGTGGGTAATGCAGGCCCTGGAATACAGCTTAAAATTGCCTCTGATGACGAAATTATGGTTCGTGGTAAAGGGCTATTTTCTGGCTATTACAAGAATGACATTGCAACGCAAGAATCTTTTGATAATGACGGATGGTTGCACACGGGTGACATCGGTGCCATCGACAGCGAAGGCTACTTAACAATACAAGGGCGTAAGAAAGACACATTCAAAACCGCGAAAGGGAAATTTGTTGCCCCTGTTCCGATTGAGAAAAAGTTGTTCGAATACAGCCGTGTTGAGATGATGTGCTTGATTGGACTAGGATTGCCTGGGCCAATTCTCTTAGTGGTTCCACACGACTTCCCTAACTTTGATCGTGCTCGCTATGAGCGAACAACGAAGCGTGTCGTTGAGAAGATGAATAGCCAACTCGCATCTCACGAGAAGATAAAAGGGGTATTGATGATTAAGGAACCTTGGAGCATCGAGAACAATGTTCTAACCCCTACCTTAAAGATCAAGCGACATATTCTTGAGCAGAAATACCATGAAATCGGTCATAACTGGCCTAAAGATAAGTTGGTTGTTTGGGAAGACTAAAACCTGATCAATTTTAATAAAGGCATGCAATTACTGGTTAAAAGTAATGCATGCTTTTTTGTTCCGGCTGCTTCTTACCTTCTGAATGCCAATAAAAAACCTCAGCGCAAATAAAGAACGCTGAGGTGCTGCCAGACAGGAAGGTTAGCAAGTAAATCTGTTCGTTTGATTATCAATCCCAGAAAGGGCGTTCGCTCTCGATCAGTGCTTCTCTATCACTCACACCAATATCATTCAGTAAGTGTTTTGGTAATGATGCAAGCTGCTTTCTAGAACGCGATTTCGCCAACCATTGTTTCATTAAAGGAAAGATTGTCTTAATCCAACTGATTGAAACACTTCGATTGGTCATTGGGGTGCTAATGATTGAAGTCGCCATATCTCTTTCTCTCCCTTGGTTAACTCTGTTGACAAGATTGATAATCAACCATTATGGTTAACTCTACAAACGATACGATTTGTCATTGAGTTAAGGAAAACTAATGTGAAAGATCGAATGCCGCCTTTCTTAGGAATCTACTATTTTTACACCGCAGCCGAGCTAGGCAGCTTTAAAGCCGCGGCGAGTCATTTGTATGTCACCGCCGCCGCAATCAGCCAGCAAATTCGTTTTCTCGAAGAATGGATAGGCACAGATCTGTTTATCCGCCAACATAGACAGGTTGTATTAACCCATGAAGGTGAAACCCTCTATGAGCAAGCTAAAAAAGGGTTTGCACATCTTCAAGATGGTATAAGGCAGATAAATCAAGATCCCAACCCCAATCAACTGTCTATATCAACCCTACCGTCCTTTGCTCAACATTGGCTTGTCCCTCGCATTGGACAATTTAAAGAAGCGCATCCAGAGTTGGGCATGCTTATCGAACCGACCAATCAGGTCGTCTCTTTTCAAGACTCGAGTGTCGATATTTGCATTCGCTACGGTGAAGGGAACTATAAGAATGTAGAAAGTCGCTGGTTAATGGACGATGTTATTTACCCCGTCTGCCACCCTCTCTACCAGGAGAAACACGGCATCTATTGCGTTGATGACCTGCATAAGGCGGAGCTCATCGAGGATCGCTGGCCAGACATGGATTGGCAACTCTGGTTAGACTGTGTCGGCGCTAAGGCGGGTAACTCCACGCTTCAGTATGATGGCTCTCACTTTGTTTTAGAAGGCGCGTTAGCAGTACAAGGGGTCGCTCTTGTCAAACACAGTTTGGCTTTGCGTTATATTAATGAAGGCAAACTTGTGCGCATCAGCAACATTGCCCTCAAACCTCGCTATAGCTACTACCTATGTGCACCGTCAGGTTACTTTCGCCGTGAAAAGATAATCATGTTTGAGCATTGGATGAAGCAGCAGGTTGATCTTTTCTCGCCATTAGGAAAGGAAGGCTTAGATATTCGAGAAAGTGATTATTCATTAAAATGGCAAAGGTCGAAGTAGCGGAGAGTTGCTATAATACTGGCAATACCCAACTGTGATATTCACTGAGAACACATGACACAAGAAAATAACCCGCTTCACGGCATCACCCTACAAAAACTGCTCACTGAACTTGTTGAGCACTATGGGTGGGAAGAGTTAAGCCGCATGGTTAATATTAACTGCTTTAAAAGCGAGCCTAGTATCAAATCAAGCCTCAAGTTTTTACGCAAAACAGAGTGGGCCAGAACTAAGGTTGAACAAATTTATATCGACCTAAAACGCTAGAAAGTAAAGAGCGAGGGTGCCTCCTAACTTGCCTTCAAGTGTTATCCATTCGCTGTTAAAAACAAAAAGCCCCACTAGCATTCACTAGTGGGGCTTTTAAGTTAGAGATAAAAACGATTATTTCTTAGCGTTTTCTTCTTTAACTTTAGCGATTACTTCTTCAGCAACGTTCATTGGACATGGTGAGTACTGTAGGAACTCCATAGAGAACTGACCACGGCCTGAAGTGATAGTACGTAGGTGACCGATGTAACCAAACATTTCTGATAGAGGAACGTCTGCTTTAATACGAACACCAGTAGCACCAGCTTGCTGATCTTTGATCATGCCACGACGACGGTTAAGGTCACCGATAACATCACCAACGTGATCGTCTGGAGTGAACACGTCAACGTTCATGATAGGCTCAAGAAGTTGAGCGCCTGCTTTAGGCATAGATTGACGGAATGCGCCTTTCGCTGCGATTTCAAATGCGATTGCAGATGAATCGACTGCGTGGAAGCCACCGTCGTATAGTTCAACTTCAACGTCTAGAGTTGGGAAACCAGCAAGAACACCGTTATCCATCATTCCAGCGAAGCCTTTTTCAACTGCAGGCCAGAATTCTTTAGGAACGTTACCACCAACAACAGATGAAGAGAACGTGAAGCCAGAACCAGCTTCGCCAGGCTTGATACGGTAATCGATCTTACCGAACTGACCAGAACCACCAGATTGCTTCTTGTGCGTGTAGCTATCTTCAATTGCTTGAGTGATAGTTTCACGGTAAGCAACTTGAGGAGCACCTACAGTTAGGTCAACGCCGTAAGTACGCTTAAGGATATCTACCTTGATGTCTAGGTGAAGTTCACCCATACCTTTCAGGATAGTTTCGCCAGTTTCTTCGTCAGTTTCAACTTGGAAAGAAGGATCTTCTGCAACCATTTTACCGATCGCGATACCCATTTTCTCAGAACCGCCTTTATCTTTTGGAGATACAGCGATAGAGATTACTGGCGTTGGGAAGATCATTGGCTCAAGTGTACACTCGTGCTTAACATCACATAGAGTGTGACCAGTTTGAACGTTCTTCATACCTACTACAGCGATGATGTCACCCGCTTGTGCAGAAGTTAGTTCGTTACGCTCATCTGCTTGCATCTCAACCATACGGCCGATACGCTCAGTTTTACCTGTTGCAGCGTTAAGGATTGTATCACCCTTGTTTAGTTTACCAGAGTAGATACGGATAAACGTTAGAGCACCGAAACGGTCGTCCATGATCTTAAACGCTAGAGCACGTAGTGGCTCATCAACAGAAACAGTTGCTACTTCGCCAGTTGGCTCACCAGTTTCTTTGTCTGTTAGTGGTTGAGGATCTACTTCTGTTGGAGAAGGTAGGTAATCAACTACAGCGTCAAGAACGATTTGAACACCCTTGTTCTTAAATGCAGAACCACAGAATGTTGGGAAGAACGCTAGGTCACGAGTACCTTTACGGATACAACGCTTGATGTCTTCGATAGAAGGCTCTTCACCTTCCATGTAAGCTTCCATTAGGTCATCGTCTTGCTCTACAGCAGTTTCGATAAGCTCTTCACGGTATTGCTCAACGTCATCAACCATGTCAGCTGGAACGTCTGTAATTTCGTAGTTTTCTGGAAGACCAGTGTCATCCCATACATACGCTTTCTTGCTTAGTAGGTCTACAACACCAACGAAATCGTCTTCACGACCGATTGGTAGAACCATTACTAGCGGAGTTGCGCCTAGTACGTTCTTAACTTGATCTACAACGCGGAAAAAATCTGCGCCCATACGGTCTAGTTTGTTTACGAAGATCAGACGAGATACTTCTGATTCGTTCGCGTAGCGCCAGTTAGTTTCTGACTGAGGCTCAACACCGCCAGAACCACAGAATACGCCGATACCGCCATCAAGTACTTTAAGAGAACGGTATACTTCAACTGTGAAGTCAACGTGTCCAGGAGTATCGATAACGTTTAGACGGTGGTCGTTCCAGAAACAGCTTACAGCTGCTGACTGGATAGTAATTCCGCGCTCAGCTTCCTGTTCCATAAAGTCAGTTGTTGATTCGCCATCGTGAACTTCACCAGTCTTATGAATTTGACCAGTTAACTTTAGGATTCGTTCAGTGGTAGTTGTTTTACCCGCATCAACGTGCGCGAAAATACCAATGTTTCTGTACTTCGATAAATCTGCCATTGTCTTACTCTGTTAATAGGATATAAATTGCGCGCAGAGTATACCACAATCCGTCAAGACTGATACCCTCGCGAGTGGTTGGACATAAAAAAATCCATTTAAGCGGAACTCACACTTAAAGAATAGACATATTTAAGCCAATGAATCGACCTTTAGTCAAGTAAACACGTTAACAAACTGTTGCGTTACACTTGTGAGACAAAATTCCTATCTGCAGGTAAGGCATCAAATTCAAACACGTGATTCCAATTGTGCTTCATTGACACTTTAAAACTGCGCGTAGATGGAAGGGATAAGTACGCTTTTAGTTTGGAGTCGAAGTCGTAATCATACTCCTGCATACGGTCATCGTGATGGATAAACCCAGTCACTGCATTCTCATTGCTATTGACCCATTCAATGAGCGGAATATCGTGAGCTGTGTTTCCGACGGCTATCACTGGAATAGAATCATATTTCTGTTTGAATTGAATCACCTTTTTCTCGCCGACATTCACGTCAAGGGGCTCCCGTTCATTCTCACTCGAGCGGAATGATCCTAGAACATCTTGAAAATCAATGTTGAGTACCGCTAAGCAACATGCCGTTAAGAAGTCATGGGTACTGCCCGAGTTAATAATACATCGAAATCCGTGCGCTTGAAGTTGCTCAAGAAGCGCCTTCATCGGCAGGTAAGCCAATTCGCTAAGGGGCACATTGAATCTTGGATGAACCGCGTTATTAAACCATGTACGTACTTTATCCTGATATTGCCCAGACGTTTCGTGTTCAAAAATTCGGTAATACAATCGAGCAGCCTCTGCGACCACGGACTTGGTCTCACTTTCTACGCACACAAGCAAACGGTCGATTTCCGAATGGTGATGCGCATACTCAACGTTCTGTTTCACCGCACCTAACTCATGGATCCAAAATTCGACCTCTGTAATCAGCGGCTTCTCACACCAAAGCGTTCCATCAAGATCAAATATCGCCAGTCGTTTTGAAGGCGGCAGATATTCAATGTGTGACGGATCTGTCCACTTTTCTAATGCCACCTGAATAGCTTCGAGAAAAGGAGCGTTATGCCATGATTCTAGATTCACCATTTTTACGCCTTCTGAAAATCTTTGTTCAGCACCATTTATTGTTACGGTTTTTTAATGATCAAATATCGAACATAAAACGACCAAATTGTGTGTGCAATTTACTCATGCGAGTGCAGATATTTGTCTCTTCTTTAACTTCTTATTTACGTACATTGCTTTATCAGCAGCCTGCACGGCTTGTTGTGAACGTTCATAATCTTCAAAGTGAGCACTGCCAAAACTGACGCCGACGTCACTGGTGAAATCTTGATGCAATGCCAATTCAACCACCTTGATGGCCTCTACCACATCATTGAGATGAGCTTTCAAAAAGACCAGACCAAACTCATCACCAGAGATACGGTATAACTGACAATTCGGTACTAACTCTTGATGTAGCTTATTACTGAACGACTTTAACAATCGATCGCCCATTTCATGGCCATAATGGTCATTACACTGTTTTAGCCCGTCCAAATCTATATAAATGAACGCTTCCGTTTCCTTCACTGACGCTAAACGTTTTTCTAATGCATAGCGGTTAGGTAACTGGGTCAAGGGATCGGTGCGGGCAATCATCAGCGACACTTCCGCCTCAGCTAACGCTCTCGATTTATCACTCTCTAGCATCGTCATCTGATAAGAGACAACGCAAGATAAGAACAACACTTCCAAGGCAACGGCTAGTAAACCAATGTGGGACATGTAGATGGTTTGCAAGCCATCTATTTGCTCTTGCGAGATGGCTATCCCTCCTAGAAGAACAAACCCAATATTTGCTAACAGATAGAGCCTAGCGATGGTGCTGCCTCTAATGCTCTCAACGATGCCACAAGTGATGCCGAATAATAGAAAGATTCCAACCCCTAAACGATTCAACTCATTTTGCCACTCGGGATAAAACAGAGATGAAACAATAAAAAGACTGAATAGAGAGATGATCGAGACTCCTGCTCGCCATAAAACTCGGTTTTTGTGCTTCGATATTTTAAGCAATGACATCACAAACACAATGTAGGCAATGTTAGAGAAGAGTATTGGCCAGCTTCCTCCACTAAACCAAGCGAGACCAAAGACATCACGACTGACATGTAAGGTCGTACAGTTAAAGATTATGTTGCCAAGGATAAACATCGCATAGGTAAAATCGACCGTACTTTTTCGAGCAAATGAGATAACAATGTAATAAAAGAAGAGACCAACCAGAATGCCTAATGTTGATAAGACGAACGCATTTCCCAGACGGATCTCACCAAAATATTCCGCGTCACTCATAACAAAAGGAGTCGGAGGGGCAATATTGAACTGGGATTGTTGTGTCGTCAGTAGCTGATAGTGACCAGCTGCTAAATGGATTCGATGCCCATTACGAAGAAAAAACTGAGAGGGCTCTGTCTGATACAGTCCCCCATTCATCGACGTTAAAAGCTGCCCTTGAACATCAAACAGTCGGTGTTGGTATTGGCCAATAAAGTTAGAGTTTCGGAAATCAATGACATAAGAAGCCGAATCTAATACTTCAAACTTCAGTAAGCTCGTTTGTTTCTCTCCGATCAAACTAAACGTTGAACGAGCAGACAGGCTCTCTAAGTGGCTTTCCAAAGGTCCGTTGTTTGAGAACGTTCCACCGGCATACCATTGAAACGACTCTTCGCTCCAAATACCTTGACCAGACTGCCCAGAAAAAACTGGCTGAGCAATCAGCATCAACCAGAGTACTATCCAATGCCGTAACATCTTAACTCCTTTTAAGACAACGAACGCTTCTTTGAAGCAGTGTGCAGCCAATTTGTGACTTGTCCTTTCACTGACGGGTAACTGACTTAGCTGGCGTCAGTTAACTTCGCTCCCTCACAACTCATCAAATGCTTGCAAGGCATCTGAGAGCTTTTTCACACCATGGATTTGCATCCCTTCCACCCCATTCTTGGGCATATTCGCCGCTGGAACAATGGCCTTTTTAAACCCGTGCTTGAACGCTTCCATTAATCGTTCTTGCCCACTGGGTACGGGGCGAATTTCCCCAGCTAAGCCAACCTCTCCAAATACTACGACATCTTTAGGAAGTGGGCGGTCTTTAAAGCTCGAGAGCAGTGCCATCAATAATGCAAGATCAGCGCTGGTTTCCGTCACTTTCACACCACCAACGACATTGACGAAGACATCTTGATCGGCCATTTGCAAGCCGCCATGCTTATGTAGGACAGCCAATAATAAGGATAAACGGTTTTGATCTAGCCCCACTGAGACTCGACGCGGGTTCGCAAGTTGCGAGTAATCCACTAAGGCTTGAATCTCTACCAGCAATGGGCGCGTGCCTTCCCAAACCACCATGACAGAGCTTCCAGACGTCTCTTCTTCACCACGTGACAAGAAAATCGCAGAGGGATTGCTCACCTCTTTTAATCCCTGACCAGTCATGGCGAACACGCCGAGTTCATTCACCGCACCAAAACGATTCTTGTGACTGCGCATGGTTCTGAAACGGCTGTCAGTGCCTCCATCAAGCAACACTGAACAGTCAATAATATGCTCGAGCACCTTAGGACCTGCCAACGTACCATCTTTGGTTACGTGACCAACGATAAACACGGCAACATTATTTTGTTTGGCATAACGCGTCAGCATCGTCGCAGATTCTCTTACCTGCGCAACGCTACCAGGGGATGACTGAACGTCAGCCACATGCATCACCTGAATCGAGTCAATCACCATTATTCTCGGCTGCTCTTTCTCAGCAATCTGACAGATCTTGTCAACGTTCGTCTCAGACAACATCTTTAAGTGATCTTTCGGCAAACCTAAGCGTGACGCTCTCATCGCCACCTGCTGTAAGGATTCCTCACCAGTGACGTAGAGCGTTGGCATTTGAGAAGAGAGCAAACACATAGTTTGGAGCAATAGTGTTGATTTACCGGCACCAGGATTACCGCCGATGAGAATAGCCGCTCCAGGAACAACACCTCCACCCAAGACGCGATCGAGCTCTTTGAATCCGCTAGAGAATCTCGGAACTTCTTGTAAATCAATCTCAGAAAGCGTTTGTACTTTGGTATCACTGCCAGTGCCTGCATATCCAGAAAGTCGTTCATTTCTCGCCACCGTTGGAGATGCAGCAATGCGAACTTCTGTTATCGTGTTCCACGCCCCACAAGCGTTGCATTGTCCTTGCCAGCGGGGAAAATCCGCACCACAATCATTACAAACGTATGCTCGTTTTGCCTTAGCCATGTTTCCTCAATTTACTAAACTGTATAAATAAGCACGTAATTAGGTGCGTTATTAAAATAGCGTGACTCATAAAACGGTGATATATACCATTCAGTCACTTAGAGCGTTAACATTCGGTTAAAGATCAAGGCAAGCCCGCCGATGTTAATGTAACGGACTACTCTAACAGAAAACTATGCAGCAATCTGAAATTCTATCTATCGCAGAGAGACTTATCCCCGCTTTCCATTCGGAGGATTTTGACTACCTTTTATCTCAAATGACAGAAGGCGAAGCCCCGTCGGCAAAACTCTTAGTCAAGATGGAATTAAATCGAGTCATGGCACCTTGCACAAAGCCAATCGACTTACGAGGCCGTGTTCAAGGAGAGTGCCGTGAGTATGAACTTGATGGCCTTAAGCACTGGCTAGATGATGTGGCCTTTAATGCTTACCACAAGAACTTCAAAAAATATAATGGCTATACAGAGGGCATGTGGGAAGCCTTAATCAACACGAAGAACAATTTCAGGGTGATGAAGAAAAATGGCATCGCAACCCAGAAAGAGATCTCTGAAGAAAGCAGTCCATTTCACGTTGAGCCCATCACGCTTGGATACGATCTAAAACGGCAAGAAAACCGGTTAAAAGTGTACTCTCAAGTCGAGATTACCCTACAGAGTAAACAACTGGTTCACGCGGTTAGTATTGACCTCTCCCCTTCTGGCGCTAAATTCAAGGTGCCAACGGCCTTCAATTATAAATTGGGCGAGATGATCTCCGTATCGTTCGTTGAGCTACAAAAAACATCGGAAGTTGAAGGCATACATCAAGCGGTTAATTACCGCATCGTCGGTATCGATGACAGTTATGAAAATGACGCCGTAAAATTCATTCGAGCGCTTAAAATATCAGAATCCAATGTCGTCAATGAACTGATCGAAGAGTCTCTGCAAAGCAGTTCGCAAAAGATTCGACACGATAACCAAGATAAGATCATACGAGCAAGAACTCGTGGCTACGAACATACTTACTTAAAACACACCTGTAACCTCCCGCTTTTTTTTAGTGGCAGTGAGCTCAAGCTCGTACTGATGACGGAAAACAATCTGCCAATCTGGAACTACTGGCAAGATGAGCGAAACCAACAGGCTTTGGGTTCTCTTTTCCATGAGCAACGCATTTCTTTGCTCGCTACCGCGGGAGTGCGTGGCAGCAGCAATACGATCTATTCGTTTACCCACGACCATGACGACAAAAAGCTATTCTTCTCAATGCTCATGCCTGAAGCCAAAAGAGAAGAACGTCAGCTATTTTGGCACGTTGGAGCGAGGCGAAAGAGCTGGAAAGCTTTTAAGATCTCCGTTTTTGAGTTATCCGATCCTGAGTGTCAACAGCTGGCACAGCATGCCAGTGAACTAGGGATCGATACCAAAGCACTCTCACATTGTGGTATTTTGCAAGAGATCGCCGATACCGACTCGGCAGCCGATTATCTTTTTACCGAGAAACCAAAACTGCCAAGTAAGACACTCAATCGCTTCCGTCATACTCGTCAAGTGATCGGCAACCCGACATCGATCTATTTTGATGCAAAATCCCGTCGTAAAGAGCCACGTTATCAATTCAAATCACCAATTGAACTCAAAACAATTTCAGGCAATGTGTATACCGGATCCACATTAGATCTTTCAAAGCATGGCTTAAGCATCAAGCTCGATAACCCAAATGCTCTAAAAGCAGAAGAAGCGTGCAGTATCCACCTGAGGGAGCTGCAGCTGTACGACAAGTCTTTGCCTTTAACCGAAGTGCCATACAAGGTGATACGAGTCGGGGCCGACAATCAAACGGTTCAAATGAGTATTGATGAATCACCAGCTAGTTATAGAACCATTTCGTTCTTTGATCGTTTAATCAAACACAATCAGCAAAAATTGCCTCAGAAGAAAGAATTACTCCCGAGTAATGAGCTGTTAGAAGGGCTCCACAACATTCTGCTCGACAAAATGGTGAGTAACCCGGTCTTCATTGAAAAGATCAAAGGGTCATTAGTACCCATGGTGATCGGTGTTAACTACCCGCTGCCAGCTCACATGGTATTGATGGCAAGATTGGGAATCGAAAAACAGTTCTCACTTGAGCCGATTTACAAAGGCAGAATGAATACCCTACTTTCGGTGCCAATGAAACGGTTAGAAGGTGCTGAGCCTCAGTATCATGAGATCTACATTTCAGCCCTAATTTTTGGGAATCGAATCCAATCACTGCAAACCAAGTTAAGCAGTGATTTTGAGAACATCAAAGAAAGGCTCATCTTTATAAAGAAAGCAATGAGTGTTGGAGATTTCTATGTCTTACGAGTATCAGGGGCACCGATCTTTGAACCACTGACCAATTTACTCAAAGCCGATATAGAAGAGCTGACGCAAATCAGCATGCATCAGGCCAGAAGCCTTGAAAAAGAGATAAGTTCCACGGTGGGTTACGGAGAAATTGTCGATATCACAGATGAAGTATTGGTGAGACTGGAACTAACAAAATAATGGCGAGAACCAACAACAGTTTCTCGCCTTTATTTATTATGTATAGCCTGATTGAGCCATTTCTTTGAGGGGGATATTTGATACCTTTCGCGTTATGGTTGCGCGTTAAGGTTGCGCTTTCCAGCTCAGCTTCTGCTGCTTAACTAAACCGGCCGAAAGAATACAAAGCACGCCTCCTAACCCAGAAAATCGCACTGCTGACTGAGCTTGCTGTTCAACTTTAGGTTTTGCATGATAAGCGATGCCTAGCCCAGCCGCGTTCATCATGACGAGATCATTCGCACCATCTCCCACTGCAACGGTATTGTGCTGTTCAATGTCGTACTTTTCGGCTAATTCAAATAGAATATCGGCCTTAGTCTGCGCTGAAACAACGTCCCCGAGCACTTTGCCCGTGAGCTTCCCATCGATAATTTCAAGTGTATTCGATTGAGCATGATGTAGGTTTAACTCCTCTTTCAAATAATCAGAGAAGTAAGTGAACCCACCTGAAGCGATAGCCGTCTTCCAGCCCATCGTATTAAGCGTACTGACCAGTTCTTTTAAATCCGGCATGAAGGGGAGTTCGCTGCGCACAGCCTCAAGTATCGATTCGTCAGCGCCCGCTAGCTTTGCCACTCTTTGACGAAGGCTTTGCTCGAAATCCAATTCACCTTGCATCGCACGTTCTGTTACCTCAGCAACTTCCTCTCCGACGCCTGCTAACTTAGCTATCTCATCAATGCACTCAATCTGAATAGCGGTGGAGTCCATATCCATCACGATCAGTCCAGGCTTTGAAAGGTCTGGGACTTCATCTAAGCTTGCGTAATCTAGCCCCAGTGCTTTGACTATCTCTATATGGGCTTCCGTTAACTTCCCTGACATCAAAGCCACTTCGTAGTGGCCTACTTTCCATGTCTCTAAGATAGGGGTATACGTGCCCGTGTAGGCATCAATATCTTCAAACTGTTGAGAATACAGGTGCTCAGAAAATACGATCCAATTCGCTTTCTTTTTCTCATGCTGTTGAGCACTGAGGGTTTCGGGTAATCGGGTTAATAATGAGGTGTGTTTTCTTATTGAGAGTTTCTTTAACGTGTCCATGTTTGTAATCCTTGAAATAACTCCACAACGTTAACCTATTGCAATTTAAAAACGCAAGCATCAATATGAACGAAAGCAAAATAATTCTGAGTAGGAATACCATGAATCAGTCATTATTTTCATTTCGAATAGCGATTAAAGTGGTTGCTGTTTTAACGTTGCTCGCCATGGTTGCTGTCATTGCTATTAACAGTGTCAAAATCAGTAAAGGCAATGAACGCATTCAACATAACCAACTTGAGACACTGACTAAAATACTAATCTCTCAAGCGTCTCTTTCAGCGGCAGAAATGATTCTTCAACAGGATCAAGAAAGACTATTGATGCTGGCTAATCAGCTGGCACACAACGCTCTGGTCTTTGACGCAACGGTTTATAATACAGAGGGAGTGAAGCTTGCGGGAAGCGATGAATCGCTAACGGCAAGAGAAGTTCTAGGTATCGATACACCACTATCGACGGCTCGGATCGGTCGACAACAATTGGTTGAGCCTGTCATGCATGATTCCAGCATCATTGGGTTTGTGAGAATAACGTTTGAAACTGGGCGAGTCACCGCGATTTCTGATCATCACTATCGAAAGAGCGATCACTATATGTACACCATGATTTTCATGGCCTTCATCGGTGGGGTTTTAATGCCTTTACTGATTCGTAAAAAACGCAAGAATAAGGGTGAGAACCTACTACTTAAAGACAACTGATCTTTAGCCTCAAAGCAACAAAACCTCAGACTAAGCTGAGGTTTTGTTTTTTAGGGGGAATAGGAGCACCTATGAAGGCGAGTGTTACTCTTCGTCACCAAGCAAAACAGAGTCCAATGCAATTTCCATCATTTCATTAAACGTCGTTGCACGCTCATCTGAGGTGGTTTGCTCACCGGTCTTGATATGATCAGAAACCGTACAAATAGCCAGTGCTTTCGCGCCGTACTCAGCCGCCACACCATAGATACCTGCCGCTTCCATCTCTACACCAACAATGCCGTACTTATCCATCACATCAAACATGTCTGGATCGGG
The DNA here is from genome assembly GCF_002877365.1 of Vibrio sp. 10N.261.55.A7. Taxonomy (GTDB): domain Bacteria; phylum Pseudomonadota; class Gammaproteobacteria; order Enterobacterales; family Vibrionaceae; genus Vibrio. Next base: position 13,095 of record NZ_MCWZ01000282.1, on the reverse strand, counting down.
TGTATAAAACAATTCAGCAGAGAATAGGTTACCTACTTTCACCTCGATACCACGCGCTTTTGCTGCGTCTTCCGCTGCACGTACCATCTTGTAGTCAGCAATAGCAGCAAAGTCATGATCCTTAAAGCGAATTCGGTTTACTTTAGAGTCAGTACAAGCGCCCATGCCAATCACAACATCGCGTAGCTTGATATCTTCACTGACCGCACCACAGCTACCAACACGGATAATTTTCTTCACACCAAAATCTTTGATCAGCTCAGTGACATAAATCGAGCAAGATGGGATACCCATACCGTGGCCCATCACCGAAATTCTGCGACCTTTATACGTGCCAGTGTAACCGTACATGTTGCGAACATCACAAACCTGAACGGCATCATCTAGAAACGTATCAGCAATGTACTTAGCGCGTAGCGGATCACCCGGCATTAAAACAACGTCAGAAAAGGCGCCGTTCTCGGCATTAATGTGTGGAGTTGCCATTATTTATTCCTTCTTACGTAGGCCTAAAAGCACCTTTTAGGCCTGAACATGAAATTACAAAAAGCTCTTACCGTACTCCATTGGAGAAGTACCGAAATACGTCGCGAGGCTTTGACCAATGTCTGCAAACGTGTCACGTAAGCCCAATGAACCTGCAGGTACATTTTGACCATAAACAATGACAGGAATGTGTTCACGCGTATGATCACTGCCCGGCCAGGTTGGGTCACAACCGTGGTCAGCTGTAAGAATCAGTACGTCATCTTCTTCCATTAGCTCGATCACTTCATTCACTCGACCGTCGAAATACTCCAGCGCTGCCGCATAACCCGCAACATCACGGCGATGCCCATAAGCCGAGTCAAAATCAACGAAGTTAGTGAACACAATGGTGTTATCGCCCGCTTCTTTGATCGCTTCTTTGGTTGCTTCGAACAGATCTGGAATGCCTGTCGCTTTGGTCTTCTTCGTGATCCCACAGCCAGCATAGATGTCTGAAATCTTACCTATTGAGTGTACTTGACCACCTTTTTCATCAACCAACTTTTGCAATACGGTTGCTGACGGCGGCTCTACCGACAAATCACGACGGTTGCCCGTACGAGCAAACTCACCCGCTTTAGCGCCAACGAATGGACGTGCGATAACACGACCAATATTGTAGTCACCAAGCTCTTCACGTGCGATTTGGCAAAGCTCTAATAAGTTATCAAGTCCGAAGGTCTCTTCGTGACATGCGATTTGGAAAACAGAATCACCCGATGTATAGAAAATAGGAAGACCTGTCTTCATGTGCTCTTCACCCAGATCATCAAGAACCTGTGTGCCTGACGCATGGCAGTTTCCTAAGAATCCAGACAGACCGGCACGCTTCAAAATACGATCCGTTAACTCGGTTGGGAAGCTGTTCTCTTTATCTGTAAAGTAACCCCAATCAAATAGGACGGGAACACCCGCAATTTCCCAGTGCCCAGAAGGAGTATCTTTACCAGAAGACAGCTCAGCGGCATGGCCATAAGCCCCGATCACGTCGACATTACCTTCAAGGCCAGCAGCAAACTGACCCGTTGACTCTTTATGCGCCATCGCAAAGCCAAGCTTTGATAAGTTAGGCAGTTTTAAAGGGCCATTACGCTCAGCATTGTTCGCCAAACCTTTGCTGCACTGTTCAGCAATGTGACCCATCGTATCTGCGCCAACGTCACCAAATTTGTCGGCATCAGCAGTTTCACCAATACCGAATGAATCTAATACTAAAATAATTGCTCGTTTCATTTTCTCACCAATTCTTTGCTTTTATTAGATTAAAAGCGATTTACCAGCTTATACATCTTCCGAACGGATCTGACGATATACATCTGGAGTCGGTTGATAGTCTCCGCCAACAGTGATGGCACTTCGTAGTGCATTTGCGGCCTCTTGCCATTGCTCTTCATTGCGAGCGTGGATAACAGCCAGCGGTTTGTCCTCTGACGCTACCTCACCAAGTCGAATAAAGTTATCAAACCCTACTGCGTAATCGATCGTATCGGTTGCAACACGGCGTCCACCGCCCATTCCAACCACAGCCATTCCGATCGCACGAGTATCCATTGCAGAGATAACGCCAGTTTCCTGAGCGTAAACAGGTTTAATAATGTCTGCTTTTTCTAAGTAGTTATTATAGTTTTGTACAAAATCTTCAGGTCCACCAAGGCCGGTAACCATTTTTCCGAAACACTCCGCAGCTTTGCCGTTATCAAGGACTTCCATCAACTTCACTCTAGCCTCATCAGAGTCTTTCGCTAAGTTGCCCAACACCAGCATTTCTGCGCATGACGCCAAGGTAATATTCAATAAACGAGGGTTGCGATATTCGCCCGTTAGGAATTGAACCGCTTCGCGAACTTCCACCGCATTACCCGCCGAAGAAGCAAGTACTTGGTTCATATCCGTTAAAATAGCCGTTGTCTTTGTGCCAGCGCCGTTAGCCACAGCAACAATAGACTTAGCCAACTCTTCAGACGCTTCATAGGTTGGCATAAATGCGCCAGAGCCTACTTTCACGTCCATCACTAGAGAGTCTAAACCTGCGGCGAGTTTCTTCGATAAAATGGAAGCGGTGATCAATGAGATGTTATCAACGGTAGCCGTAATATCTCGAGTGGCATAGACACGCTTATCGGCTGGTGCAAGGTCGCCCGTTTGACCAATAATCGCAACACCGGCGTCTTTCGTCACCTGACCAAACACATCATTAGTTGGAGTAATGTTATAGCCCGGGATGGCCTCTAGCTTATCAAGCGTTCCACCAGTATGGCCTAAACCACGGCCTGAGATCATAGGAACAAACCCACCACACGCAGCCACCATTGGGCCTAGCATGAGAGAGGTTACATCCCCTACACCACCGGTTGAGTGCTTATCAACAATTGGGCCTTCAAAGTTCATATGGTCCCAGTCGATAACCATGCCAGAATCACGCATTGCACAGGTAAGGGCAATTCGTTCAGGCATCGTCATTTCATTAAAGAAAATCGCCATGGCAAAGGCGGCTATTTGACCTTCAGAGACGGTATTTTTGGCAACACCTTGAATAAAGAAGTTAATTTCTTCTGCGGACAGGACTTCGTTATCACGTTTTTTTCGGATGATTTCTTGAGGTAAGTACATTAGATCCTCCCATGCTCATGTGAGCGATGGTTGTCAGGTAAAGAGGTAAATTAGGGTGATGCTTCACCACCCTAAATTAATTCAGACGTTATTTTTTATGAGTCATACTCGAGACAATTGCTGCCGCAGCCCGTTGACCGTTTTCTTGAAGAAAATCGAAGTTCAATCCTAACAAGCCTATACAAGCTCTTTGATTAGGCTGAACTTACGAGGTCACAATACTGCAGCGTCAAATTTGACGGGTATGTTAGTAGGCTGCTGGATCAGCAGTCTCGTCTGTAACTTCTAATGTATTTAATAGGTTAGTCAGTAGGCTTGAAGCACCAAAACGGTAGTGCATGTTATCAGCCCAGTCCGAGCCAAGTAGCTCGTCTGCCATACCTAGGTAAGCTTGAGCATCTTCAGCAGTACGAACACCACCCGCTGGCTTAAATCCAACTGTTTTCGCTACGCCCATGTCACGGATAACTTCAAGCATCATTCGTGCGTATTCTGGTGTTGCGTTTACAGGCACTTTACCCGTTGATGTTTTAATGAAATCAGCACCGGCTTCAATACAGATTTGAGATGCTTTTTTAATCAGCGCTTCTTCTTTCAGTTCGCCTGTTTCAATGATGACTTTAAGAAGAATGTCACCACACGCTTGTTTACATTGCTTAACAAGCTCAAAACCCACTTCTTCATTTCCGGCGATCAAAGCTCGGTATGGGAACACAACATCCACTTCATCAGCGCCATAAGCAACCGCAGCTTTCGTTTCAGCGACTGCAATAGCAACATCATCATTACCGTGTGGGAAGTTAGTGACAGTCGCAATACGAACTTCTGGAGTGCCTTGCTCACGAAGTGTTTTCTTCGCAATTGGAACAAAACGAGGGTAAATACAAATTGCAGCTGTATTGCCTACTGCGGTTTTTGCATCACGACACAGTGAAATGACTTTTTCATCAGTGTCATCGTCGTTCAGTGTTGTAAGGTCCATTAATTTAAGTGCGCGTAGTGCTGCTGCTTTTAAATCGCTCATTTCTATCTCCGATCAATATATTCAATTCATTTACCACTGAGAACATCTATGGGCGTTAGCCTGATATCCCAGCAGCCTTAAATGAACGGACTTGGTTCCTTGAAGACTCAATACATACAGCGAACATGTATTGATTGCTATCCTTGTCACCGCACAGTACCAAATGGTACATAGCAAACCAATCATGATTGGCGTGCCTGCGTAGGCAAATCATTTGCCTGTTTGAGATGTTTGCCGTTCAATAACGTTTTATCACTGAAACAGCGGTGCTTTGTATAACCTATACAGTATAGATATTCATCGCAAAACTGTAGTACCAAATAAAACGCAAACGGTTTGTATCTCAAAAATTTCACGCTGTCTTTTAAAATACGATTTCGTTAGCCTCAAAAACAAAAAAGCCCCGCAGCAATTTCTTGCTACGGGGCGATGTATTAAGGCGTCTATATATTAATTACCGAGTTCTATTAAAGAGCCGCAAGGCTTAAACAGAAACCAGCAATTGTCGCTGCCATTAGGTTTGATAGCGTACCAGCGGCAACAGCTTTCATACCCATGCGAGCAATTTCTTGACGACGTGTAGGAGCAAGGCTACCTAGACCACCAAGTAGAATCGCAATAGAAGAAAGGTTTGCGAAACCACATAGAGCGAATGAGATGATTGCTTTCGTCTTCTCAGAAAGAACAACCTCAGCGCCTTCAGCCAAGTATGGTGCGAATGCAGAGTAAGCGACAAATTCGTTTGCAACGATCTTCTGACCGATGAATGAACCCGCAAGCGTTGCTTCAGACCATGGAACACCAATAACAAACGCTAGTGGAGAGAAGACCCAACCAAGAATCAGCTCAAGCGTTAGGTGAGGCATACCGATCCAGCCACCGATGCCACCAAGCATACCGTTAACTAGAGCAATTAGACCGATGAATGCGAGTAGCATTGCACCAACGTTAAGAGCCAGTTGTAGACCCATTGCTGCACCGCCAGCGGCTGCATCAATTACGTTAGCAGGCTTGTCGTCACCGCCGTCAATATCAGCGCCTAGATCTTCTAGAGGCTTATCTGTTTCTGGCATGATGATTTTAGCGAACAGTAGACCACCTGGTGCCGCCATGAATGACGCTGCAACTAGGTATTCGATTGGCACGCCCATACCAGCAAACGCTGCTAGTACACCACCAGCGATAGAAGCTAGACCACCACACATTACTGCGAATAGTTCAGACTTAGTCATCTTAGGTACAAACGGACGAACCACTAGAGGTGCTTCTGTTTGACCAACGAAGATGTTTGCTGCAGCTGACATAGATTCCGCACGAGAAGTACCTAGCGCTTTCTGTAGTGCACCACCAAGGATCTTGATAACCCACTGCATAACGCCAATGTAGTAAAGTACAGAGATGAATGCTGAGAAGAAGATTAGCGTTGGAAGAACGCGGAATGCGAAGATGAAACCACCGCCTCCAAATACTTCAAACATTTTGTTAGATACAAGACCACCGAAAACAAATTCAGTACCTTTGTTACCATACGCGATTACATTTGATACTCCGTCAGAGAAGCCTCTCAGCAGCTCTTGTCCCCAAGGGACGTAAAGAATAAATGCACCTAATACAAATTGAATTGCAAATGCACCACCTACAGTGCGTAGATTGATTGCTTTGCGGTTGTCAGATAATAGAACTGCTAGTCCTAGCAGTACGAACATCCCGACGATACTCATAAACAGGCTCATAGTTTATGATTTCCTTATTAGTTATTTATTGGCGTGTTTCAAAGTGGAGCTAAAAAAGCTTGGTAATTATACGCACCACAAATGAGATAAAGTAATGCCACCCTCACACTTTCTATTAAGACTCACACTTCATTCATTAGTAAGTGTGATTGAGATCTCAATAACAAAGAGCTTCATTCACCAATCGTACATATTCTTTAGAATTCATTCACAAATAGAAAGGAGCTTATGGCTGTTTTTCCACAACGATCGCGCAATCGTTTGCTCTGATTCTTTTTTGAGCAAAGCCAGTTCTGACAACACTTTCGGGAGCATTTTGGGGTGATTCGGCTGCCCTTGGAAACCATGCATTGGCATATCCGGTGCGTCCGTTTCAATGACCAAAAATTCTAATGGCAGTTGTGAGACAGCCACTCTTGTTTTATTGGCTCGTGGGTAAGTGATCGTCCCGCCAACGCCAATGTAAAAACCTAATTCAATGTATGACATAGCTTGTTGAGCGCTCCCCGAAAAGCCATGCAACACCCCGCCTTTCAGCAAAGGATAACGTTTTAGCATCGGTATCAGCCGATGATGAGCCTTACGGCAATGCAGAATAACAGGAAGATCGTATTGCTGAGCGAGTTCTAGTTGCATCGACAAATAGCTTTCTTGCCGATCCGATGGCGTGTCAGTCATAAAATCGAGCCCACATTCACCAATAGCGACGCACTGAGAAGACCGCTGCTCTAGGGCTTGTACTAACGAAGGCAAGGCTTTGGCAGGTTGAGAAGGAAGAAACCACGGATGAAAACCCAATGCGTGATATATCTCAGGGTATTGATAAGATAGTTGTTGAACAGCTAACCAATTGTCTTCATTAACGGACGGGATAAGAAACCGCTCAACACCTTGCTGTTTTGCCGCAGAAAGTTCTGAATCAAAATCACCGCCAAATTGGCGAAAGTCAAAATGGCAGTGAGTATCAAACAGAGCGGTCATTGAACTTACTTAACCTCTTGTTTAAGAACTTTCTTACAAGAGGGTTCTTGCTTGTAAGGGACACAACTGCGCTTATTTTCTGGAGTTAACCCCATTGACTGGCACCAAGCATCGTATCTATTGAGTAATGACTTTAGCCAATTCCACACAATCGTTATCCTCTTACCGTTTTGAATCATTCATTATTGCTTAATGATTGATCGTTACTGCTCGTCACGTTTAAACACAAGCTCTTTGTCGGTGGACTCAGCTTCAACGAAGTAATAACCCGCACTATCGAAACCTTTTAGAGCTTCTACCGAATCCACTTTGTTCTCAATCATGTAACGCGCCATCATGCCGCGTGCTTTTTTGGCATGAAAACTAATCACTTTGTACGTACCGTTTTTGCAGTCTTTGAAAACGGGCGTAATCACTTGAGCGTCCAGCGTCTTAGGTTTTACCGCTTTAAAATACTCATTCGACGCTAAATTAACCAACACCTTATTATCTTGAGCACTGAATACTTCATTTAACTTATCCGTAATCAGGTTGCCCCAGAATTGGTATAAATTGGTTCCACGCGGATTGGCAAGCTTGGTGCCCATTTCTAAGCGATAAGGCTGCATCAAATCCATGGGTTTTAGCAGACCGTATAATCCTGACAGCATTCTCAGGTTCTGTTGAGCATACGCTAAGTCATCAGCAGAGAGAGAAAGCGCATCAAGACCAGTATAAACATCGCCCTTAAAGGCATAAATGGCCTGACGAGAGTTTTCAAAAGAGAAAGTTTCACTCCACTGCTCAAATCTGGCGACATTCAGTCCAGCGATCTTATCACTTACTTTCATAAGTGCACTTATATCAACAGGAGTCAGCTTGCGGCACTCTTGAATCAATTCCTTAGAGTGTGCAATAAAGTCTGGCTGTGTGGATTCCTGTGTAGGAAGCACAGACTCATAGTCTAATGTTTTGGCTGGAGAGATAACGATCAGCATAGTTTGATTTCCATATTAATTTGTCTTACCTAGGTTACAAAAAAAGCCATGCAATGTCTGCATGGCTTTTCAATTACTCTAATAGGAAGAATTAATTGGATTTCTTACTATTGTCCCAAATGCCTTCTTCAAGTTGAGACTGAAGCTCAGGGAAGTCATTGGCATCAAAGGTCGGTACTTTGCCTGCGTCTAGCTGTCGATTGTAATCTTTGGCTAGCTTAATCACGATGCCAGACAGCAAGATGATAGCCACTAGGTTCACAATGGCCATTAGCCCCATAGAGACATCGGCCAGCGCCCAAACCGTCGGCAGTGCCGCCAATGAGCCGAACATCACCATGCCAAGCACAACCAATCTAAAGAAGACCAGGCCTTTCTTATTGTTGTGCTCAAGGAAGATTAAGTTCGTTTCTGCGTATGAGTAGTTGGCAATAATAGAGGTGAAAGCGAAGAAGAAAATCGCCACTGCAACAAAAATACCCCCCCAGTCACCGACTTGTGCGGTTAACGCACGCTGAGTCAATTCGATACCTGTGATTTCACCGTGCGGTACATATTCACCAGACATCAAAATAATAGCGACCGTACATGAACAGATAACAATCGTATCGGTAAACACACCAAGCATTTGCACATAACCTTGTGAGGCTGGGTGTGGCGGGTAAGGGGTTGCCGAAGCAGCAGCATTAGGCGCAGAACCCATACCCGCTTCGTTTGAGAACAAACCACGCTTGATACCTTGAATCATTGCTTGAGCAATCGCATAACCTAGGCCACCCGCAGCCGCTTCTTGAAGACCGAATGCGCTCTTGAAGATTAGGCTCAGCACATCAGGCACTTTATCAAGGTTCGTGATCATCACGTAGAGAGCAATCAACAAGTAAGCAAGCGCCATGATTGGAACAATCAACTCAGCAGTACGAGCAATCTTGCGAATACCACCAAAGATGACGAATGCTGAAATGATGACGATCGCAATTCCAACGTACATTTCTTCAAAGCCGAACGCATTATTCATCGCACCAGCAATCGCATTCGCTTGAACCGCGTTAAATACCAAACCAAACGCAATGATAAGGAAAACAGAGAACAACACGCCCATCCAGCGCATGCCCAAACCTTTTTCCATGTAGTAAGCAGGGCCGCCACGATAGTTACCGTCAGCATCACGTGTTTTGTATAGCTGTGCGAGCGTACTCTCGGCAAATGACGTCGCCATACCCAACATAGCAATCAACCACATCCAGAAAATAGCACCAGGGCCACCTGCGGTTAACGCAACGGCGACACCCGCCATGTTACCAGTACCGACGCGAGCAGCTAAGCTTGTACAAAGGGCTTGGAAAGAGGAGATACCCGCTTTATCTGCTTTGCGGCTATTCTTTAGCACGCTGAACATGTGGCCAAAATGGCGAAACTGGATGAAACCTAAGCGAACGGTAAAATAGATACCCACGCCAACAAGTAGGTAAACAAGAATGGAACCCCATAATAGGTCATTCATCAAATTAATTAAGTCTGTCACAAGAACCTCTCTCGGTGTTGCACCACTCTTAGCTACGAAAGCTTAGCTCTAAACACACCACGTCGCGCTGCGATAGCAGGCAAAATTTGTCTAAGAATTTATAGTGGCGTTGTTTATGTTGATCCCAAGAAACCCTGGAATTCAAAATAGTGAATTTTTGACGGCGGGGATGATGCCGCGTGGTTCAGCAAAAATCAATACTCAACCAAGCTCACACAATAAGCATTCTGTACTGCAAATCAAAGCACTTTTAACACAATAACCCTACATTTACTTACATATACAACACATAGATAAAGCGCCTTTGCAACATTAACACCTCGTTACATCGCCAAGCTACTTCCCACTCCCGTAAAGCGGCTCACGGCAATGACACAAAGGAAGACAAGCTTCTTCACTCATTTGGACAAACGCATTAAGCCTGCCTTCATTTCTAATCAGCTCAAAAAGCAAATGTTAACTGCCATCACCATTTTTTAGTTTTCAGTCTAAATGCCAAATCTAAGTAAATTTAATCGATTGCTCGCGTTCGTTTGCCTATCATTTAACCACTAATATTCAACGATTTGTGATATTCAGTCGGGAAACCACATAAAACATTCATAAAAAATAAACAAATGAGAAACAAATCAAGGATAGGCTTAGGCAAAAGTGATATTAAAAAGATCCTGGTTCAGGGCATATTCGAATAAATAGAGGTGGCTTATGGAAGGCATACAGTTCGACGAAGTTATGGAAACATCTTTCCCTCGAGGTAAAGCAGCGCGTTCTAAACCTGTAAAGCGTAAATGGCGAGAAATAGAAGCAATAAAAGATCGTCAACGCTTACAAAAAGAGCTACTTGAAATGGATATGAGCCTTAAAGTCGAAGATCTCGATATCTAGACGCACGTTAGGCTTAAAAATAATGACTACAATGTAAAAAGGCGCTGCATACACAGCGCCTTTGGTATTTGAAAATAAGTAGAAATAAATCAAACGCACTCTATATCTTGCTGCGCCATCCTTTTTGCCAACTGTTGATACTTATCCGCAATCTGATCGCCAAAGAGCGGATCGTCTTCGTTAACATTCCATAACGCTTCAACCGCTTTCCAATCATCCTCATTAAATGTTCGCTTAATCAGCGGCAGTATTGATGACTCCTCGACCTCTAAATGACGTTTTTGAGCCAACATAAACTCTTCCAGCAATCCAAGGAAGAGATCTTGAGGAATAACCGCGTCTTTCAAAATCATATCGACCACATCAACAAAGTCGTGCGTCTTTTGAGAGAGTTGCTGATGCTCTGACTCAAGGTTACTGATCTCAAATTGCTGTCCGTAATGAGTGAGAAAGTAACGATAAAGAATGTCTTCCTTAGGGTGATGGACCTTCTCTGAGTGATTAGCCAAATAATCCACAATATCGCGCACCAGCGAATAGCTGATGGTTTGATCGTCTTTTAGTTTGGCCGCTTTGCTTTTCAAAATCGCCAAGAGGCGAATCATATAACCATGTTCTCGTCGAATCCTTTCAATCATCATAGTCTTCCTCCTAAACACCTACTTATTACAAGTGTATACGAGACTGATCCGTTATGTCTTGAGCTTGTTCAAAAAACACTCACACGATAATTCAAACGACGTTCACACGGTTCTGGATACACGTGTTAACCATGGCTTCCGTTAGCGTTGACTGTATGTATAGGCTAATTCAGGGTTTAAGACTAATTGAATTAAGAAGAAGTGATCGCCCAGTCTATTGGTGTCCTGCCCTGCGTTCGCAAAATATGATTGGCTTGTGAAAAGTGCTGGCAACCTAGAAACCCACGATGCGCCGATAGCGGAGATGGGTGTGGGGACGTAAGAACATGATGTTTATCTCGATCAATAAATCGCCCTTTCTTTTGGGCGTGTGCTCCCCATAACAAAAACACGATACCCTCATGATATTGGGTAATCTTATCAATCATGTGATCGGTAAAGGTTTCCCAACCTACCTTAGAATGAGAGTGAGCTTTGCCCTGCTCAACAGTGAGAACCGTATTGAGCAACAAAACACCTTGATCAGCCCATTGACCAAGAAAGCCATGATTCGGAACCACAAAGCCATCGATATCTTGGGCGAGCTCTTTATAGATATTAACCAGTGAGGGCGGTGTTTTTACTCCAGGAAGAACAGAGAAACTTAAGCCGTGTGCTTGATCTGGCCCGTGATAAGGATCTTGTCCTAAAACAACAACCTTCACTTTATCAAAGGGTGTCCGTTCGAACGCACTAAAAACATTCTTTTGCTCAGGGTAAATGTTCTTCCCCACCGCTCGTTCACTATCAATAAAGGTCATCATCTGCGAGAAGTAATCGAATTTTGTTTCAGCTTCGATGAAATCACACCATTGCAGAGAGCTTGGCATTTTGTATCCCCATAAATTGCAGTTTTGTTCATTTTATACGGAACGCATGCAATTTACAGGGATTCAGGTTAACCACTATGATTTTTGTGGGGTTCTGAAGCGGCCACCTTGGCCTGTAATGTGGCGGTTAGGTGTAGGCATTCTTGGTGTCTGTGTAATAGTTGGCATAATGGCACTCCTCATAACGACTCAGTACACATCACCTTCTATGGATTGAAACTAAAACTCATCAACATTCATAAAGGTGACTCTCATTAACAGTAATGAAAGATCAGTGCCAACTTTGAAAGATCGCCCGTTAACTTATTGAGTCTAAATGAAACTTTCTCATTACGTTAATTTCCTGGGGCCATAAATTCTCATCAATTGTCTCTAAAATCAATGGGATACCATCAAACCTAGGATCCTTTGCAATGTATTCGAAGCAATCCCAACCAATCTCTCCTTGCCCCAATGAGTGGTGTCGATCCACTCGGCTTGCGAGTTCTACTTTAGAATCATTCACATGCATTGCACGAAGGTAGTGCATACCAACGATTCGATCGAACTCATTAAAGGTGTTATTACACGCCTCTTTAGTGCGTAAGTCATAGCCTGCCGTAAAGGTGTGGCAAGTATCGATACAAACCCCGACTCGGCTTTTATCCTCGACCTTCTCTATAATCTGGGCTAAGTGCTCAAAGCGCCAGCCCAAGTTTGTTCCCTGACCTGCGGTGTTTTCGATCACAGCAATAACGTTCGGGACAGCTTCATGTGCCAAATTTATCGACTCTGAAATCAGCTCTAGACATTGATTCTCAGATATCTTCTTTAAATGACTCCCAGGATGAAAATTAAGAAGCGTTAAGCCAAGCTGCTGACAGCGCTCCATCTCATCGATGAATGCCGCTCGAGATTTGAGAAGTTTCTCTTCTTCAGGCGCCCCTAGATTTATAAGGTAAGAGTCATGCGGGAGAATGTGACCCGTATCAAAACCAAGCATTTTGCAATTCGCTTTAAAAGCGCTGATCGTTTTGGCTTCTAGAGGCTTTGCTTTCCACTGCCTTTGATTCTTAGTAAACAACGCAAAGGCATTCGCCCCTATCTCTCTTGCTCTCATTGGAGCCAGATCCACTCCACCAGCGGCCGATACATGAGCGCCTATCAGCTTATTGCCATACTCTTTTACTTTCATTGTCATAAACTCACTGTCTAATGGATAGCTTATCGTTGCTATCTCTGCTGATTTCCATCGTTTTATAGCCTTTTTACGCCTAAAAATCATCTTTTGGTTTTGTTGTAAAATTACAACAAAGATCACGTTAAAATTTATTTTAATATAT
>NZ_MCWZ01000281.1 GCF_002877365.1 Vibrio sp. 10N.261.55.A7 | reverse complement strand
GCTAAGGGGCTAGAAACGCTACCGCCAAAGCTATACAGCCCACCTTAATCCCTAAAGCTTAAATCGACACTAAAATCGGCAAACGTTTATAGTCCCACTTGAGCGCCTTGTTAGAGGAATTACCCGAAGAACTCATGTTCAATGAATAACTGATTGTCGGTTAATTGTAATAAGAAACCAACACTTACACCTAGTGAGCCGTCATCGCGTTGTTTCTGAGCTTTGAAGATATACAACGAATTATTGTCATCCCCATTTTGCAAGACTTCAATGTTCACCAACGAATTCCATACGTGACTTGGCTCGCTACTCGTGGAGCATGGTTGATAGAAGTTAGCTTTATTAGACCAGTATTTATTATGGACCTTTCTTTTATTGATTCTAAGCAGATCTAGTGAAGCGCTTCTAAAGCCTTTTTGCTCAACTATATCTGCTTCCTTCGCTTCTATTTGGTACATTTCATCGTAGTAACTATGTACGGTGCAACAGACAGCTTTTTCTATGCTGTCATAAATACCAGTCAAATTTTGAAGTCTATCAACAAATTGTAATGCTTCCTGAATTTCCATATATTCCTCTAACTATCGGATGAACGACCTTCTTCCCGAAATGCTCGAAAGGTTCCTAATCGAGCACTTCGAACATGCCATAAACCGAGTCGTTATTACGTATTGATTTAATCGACGATGCCCATTCGATGTAAGATTTTTAGACTATTCGACACTGAAGCGGTGCCATCCCCTGTCATATACGCGGTCACGATTGCCCCTTCTTTAAGCAAGCATATGGCATCTAATAAGTCATCAGAATCGTCATGAAGCTTGCCTCGAATGAACTGGCGAACATCAGCCTTATGTTGTTTACAATGTAGTGAAACATCGCTGTTTGGATCACTAAACTCTGCCGAAGTGTTAATGAAGAAACAGCCACGAAAATCACCGAGTTCCTCTTCTTTATTATTGAACCAGTTTTCGAGCGAATGGAACAGAGCATCAATCAGTTCACGATCAGAACTCACGCCCTCAAGCTTCGTATCTAGCCAGCCCATAAAGATTTGGTGCCTTTGTGCTAGTGCCGCCAACACGAGATCATTCTTGCTCCCAAAATGACTGTAGAGCGTCCTTTTCGCGACCCCTGACTCTTTTAACACTTCGTTGATCCCAATAGAGTTGACCCCAAATCGGTAGAAAAGATCTAACGCCGTGCTCAACAATAATGTTCGTTTTTGACTCACATTGAACCTCCGTAATATGAATTCTCATATTGACACGGGTATACAGACTTGTCTACCATACCAAGTAGACAAATCGTTCTACTTTTGTGAGGTTTTATGAATCATTATTTTTCCGCCGTTATCGCAGGTTTAGGGGCCACGGTTACCATTGGCTTTTTAACGTTCGTTGAAACAACGATAGGAGATATCACCCTAATTATGGCTCCCTTCGGAGCAACAGCCGTTTTGGTCTTCGGTCTACCAAACAGCCCCCTGGCTCAGCCTAAAAATGTTATTTTTGGCCACCTCATCACCGCTTTTATCGGTGTTGTATTCTCGCTATACATAGGGGTGACGCCTTTGACCCTAGCCATTGCCACAGGCTTAGGTGTTACGGCTATGATGGTCTCAAAAACCACCCATCCACCAGCGGGGGCCAATCCAATGCTGATTATGTTATCCGGTCAAGGTTGGTGGTTTTTAGTTACCCCAGTGTTAATAGGTGCAGTAACCATCGTATTGATTGCAAAAGGATTTAACAGGCTTCAAGCTTTTCGTTTGAGTGTAGATTGATGGATATTTCCCGTTAACAAAGATGCTGTGAGTAAGTGTAAAAGCAGCGCAAGAAATGAAAATTTCTATTCATTGGTTAACACTCTCTTTCAAACAAAATGACCTTCCTAAGGGCGCGAACCAATGACATTCATGGCTTCGCATTCGATTTCTTTATGGACAGGCTCTCAAATTCAACATTCCCCTATTAACAAGTTATTCACCGCCCCTTTAGTATGCAACTACAGTGATATGATTTTTGATCGCGCCAATATGGAGATTCGTATGAGTCAAAGCTTCTGTAGTCGATGTAAAAAAGAGACAGAGCACAATGAATCGATGAAGCAAAAACCATCAAAATACGGAAAGAGTAGGAAGGAACAGATCAAAGCCTTTCTCGATGGTTTTTTTAGTGGTTCCGCAGCATCGCTGCCTGGTGGTGCTTCACTAGAGTTAACTGAACGATACCTTGTTTGCACCGTGTGTGGTCTTCAAACCTTAGAAAACCATGGCACTGAGTTTCAGTGATGTCACCCTCGTAAAGAGTCACAGGATTCAATTAAAAAGACGAAATAATAAGGAAGCTCTAATGGATTATAAGTTTTTCACGAAAGACGGGGATTACACATTTATAGAATCCAACTCCCCTACTTTCAAGGAAGAGTCTCAACAGCTCTGTTAACAAGGATTCATTGAGCAGACAGCCACTGTTTCAGCCGATACTCCTGAGGAAGCTGAAAAATTGTTTAAGACTGAGCATCAAGGATTCTTTAAAAGACTGAATATGTTACTCGGCCCTTTCATTACAACGGGATACCATCGATAGACCTTTGGTTCCGTTGTTCCCCTTCAATAAATTAGGACGACCTACATTGGGTTAAGTTTATTTGAAGAATGTCACCGAAAGCGGGCGAAAATTCAGCTCAATGAATCTAAAGATCACAGATACCTCGCCCTAAACAATCGTATGGTTTATGGATAAAGCGCTCAGAACGTCCTTGCGTAGTACCCTAATACCGAACCATCGTTTCAATATGAGAGAGGACCACAAATGATCAACATCTTAATTTACGCCGCGGGGATTACGTTCGTTGTAATATGCTGCTACATAGCCGTTTTGAAATACATTGAGGTGCCCATTTATGACGATGGGTTTAAAAAGATATTGGCACTCGCAGGAAAGGTCTTCGTTGCCATTACATTATTTGGCATCTTTTACTCAAGGTCAGTATAGATTGACAATAACGTCAATAAGTTAGCGTATGAGCGATAAAGTAGTCACGTGCCGAAACAAGATAATAAACCGGGAGCGATAAAAAACGATGAACATGAATCAAGTAACACTAGCAGTCCACGACATAAACTTAGCCGTAGAATTTTACAAAACACTCGGTCTTATCCAAATCGTTGGCAACGAATATTACGCTCGTTTCTCATTTCCAGATGGTGACTCCACTTTCTCAATCTATTTGGACCAAGAAAAAGATGATTTGGACTGCAGAGGAGTTGTCTATTTCGAACATCAGGAACTTGACGAGCTGGTTGAAGAACTAAAAGCCAAAGGAATTCAATTCTCACAAGATCCCGTCATGCAGCCCTACCTTTGGAAGGAAGCAAGTTTAAGCGACCCGTCCGGTAACAAAATAAAACTATTTTGGGCTGGTGAGAATCGTTTGAATCCACCTTGGAAACTGAGCGGGTGTAACGAGTAACATTGAGTCTCATTTAAAAGTATTCGAGCAAGTATTCTGCACGCTCGTTATTGCCTCATTTCATTCATACTGATTGTGTTCTACTATCCCATCCCATACTCATGAACAAAGTGTCGAAGCGAATGTGAGTGGGCTCTAGCCTCTTGCAAAAAGCTCAAATCCAATAAGCATCGTATTCGCTTGGGGTTATTAGATGCGCCAAAAGCCAAGTTTTCATGTGTTTACAATATCTCAGCACCATCTTTGAAGCTTTTAGGGTCAGTCGATAGACTTTCACTATGGATACTCCAGCTATCTGACAAGGAATGAATTTTGTTCAAGCTATACTACTACCCAAACAACGCGAGTTTAGCGCCTCACTTTCTACTTCACCATCTAAACGCGAACTATGAACTGCTCCTCGTCGACAAAAAATCCAACTCTCAAAAGTCAGCAGAGTATCTTAGGTTAAACCCCGCAGGCCGTATTCCTACCTTAGTCATTGGCGAACAGCCTATTTTCGAAAGCCCGGCCATCTGCATGCACCTATGTGATCTCCACCCAGAGTCAGGATTAATGCCAAAGATTGGTGATCCTAAGCGCCCTTTGTTTTATCAATGGTTGGCGTTTTTAAATAACACGCTACAAGCTGAGTTAATGGTTCGATATTATCCTCACCGTCACACCAATGATGAGGCGACCATTCCAAACGTGGTTGCAGCGCAAGACGAAAGAATCGCAGACGCGTTATCCATCATTAATGACCAACTCGAACATAATAAATACTTACTTGGAGAGAATCTGACCGCCTGCGATTACTTCCTGTTCATGCTTGCAGAGTGGTCATTGCCAATCAAGAAGTCTCCTTTAGAGTTCAAATACCTCGCTCGATACTTAAAAGGGCTTTGTGACAACCCCACTATACAAGCTGTATGTGCCATTGAAGAGATGGATATCACGCCATTCAAAAACTAAAAATCTCTAGTGCATATTAGTCGTGAAGTTGCGCCGACCCTCAGCTAGGTTGGCGTTCACACAAACCGATTAAGGCTTCCAACATCAGACTAAAAGGAATGACGATGAAGACAGGCAGTTGCCTATGTGGTTCGATCAATTACACCATTTCAGGCGAAATTGGACAGGTGGTTCACTGCCACTGCAAAACATGCCAAAAGGCGCACAGCAGTGCTTTTTCTAGTGTCTCGGCGGTCAAAGACAGCGACTTTCAACTCACGACAGGCGCACTGAAATCTTACGAATCTTCAGAAGGGAAAAGACGTTACTTTTGTGGTCAGTGCGGTTCCCAGATTTACGCAAAAAGAAGGGGAACAGAGCACATTATCCTTCGATTGGGTTCATTAGATACCAATGTGAACCTGCAGGAGTCGAGCCACATTTGGGTCTCGCACAAAGCACCTTGGTTTTCCTTTTCCAATGACTTACCCAAGTATGATAAATTTGAGTAATAATTCAGAACAGTTCCTGTAACAACTGGCGATAAAATCAAGCAAGCGGTCTATAGAACTGCGCTTAAGCAAAGAAAGAGTAATGTCACTAAATATCAGGTTGTTTCACTCTGAACGACCTAGCCTTATATTGAAAATGGAGTTTAAAATGTTAAAAAATGCAATTGCCTTCTTTCTGTTAATGCTTCCAATGACTTTACTTGCCGAGTCGCCGTCCGCTGAAACCGAAGCCAAGAGTTGGCTAGAGCTCATTGATTCGCAAGAGTATAAGAAAAGCTGGGATGAATCCGGTGAGTTTTTCCGCTCTAACATATCAAAAGAGACATGGGTTAAAGCGATTGATGCCGCAAGAGTTTCTGTGGGAGAAATCTACACTAGAAATTTACTGACTGAAAAGCCGCTCACGTCTTTACCAAATGCCCCAAAAGGTGAATATGTTGTGTTGCGATATCGTTCAGAGTTCGCCTACAGCAACGCAACCGAGACCTTAACGTTGCGGAATAATAATGGCTGGCATGTGGTCGGCTATTTCATTAAATAACCGACATTGAAACCCATGTATTAGTCTCTTAATAGTATGTAAGGTATGAATAACTCGCTCTTACCTTACATACTTGCCCCCATAAATCCATTAGCGTTATCACTTAATTCCACTGCAACGTTGCTTCTAGTTAATAGCTCGTCTCCACCAAGCGAGCCTACTTTGCCATCTCTCGGTTTTCCAACACCAGCATTTACTCATTGGCCATAAATGTAATAGATTGAACGATTATTATCTTAGAGTACGCAACTATCACAAACGCTATCACATGGATGTTAGGGACTCTTTTGTCTTTCTGCTTAATGGCCATCGCGGCGAGAGAGCTGAGTGATGAACTCAACGCATTTCAAATTATATTTTTCCGCAGTGTCTTTGGTCTGATCTTTATCTCACTCATCATGGTAAAAGCTCGCAAGCTTAATCAGTTCAAATCTGAGCGATTAGGCTTACACCTTGTGCGAAATATTTTTCATTTTATGGGCCAGTATGGCTGGTTGGTCGGCGTTAGCCTGCTTCCACTCGCGGAAGTGTTTGCTTTGGAGTTCACCGTTCCATTATGGACAGCCATCATAGCCAGTTTGTTTCTGGGAGAGTCCCTCACCTTAAGACGTTTGTTTGCGATTTCACTCGGTCTACTCGGCGTGGTAATCATTGTGCAGCCCGGACAAGAAGTCTTAAGCTTAGCGTCGTTGACAGTATTGGGAGCGGCCTTTTGCTACGCTATTGCTCACACTTGCACGAAATCACTATCTAGAACGGAAGACCCACTAACCATCTTGTTTTTAATGTGCGCCATTCAGCTTCCGTTGGGGCTAGTGTTTGCTTTAAACCAGTGGGTCACGCCAAACACGATAGAGTTGTTTTGGCTGACTATAATAGGCATCACTGCTCTGAGTGCTCACTATTGTATGACTAAGGCGATGCACTATGCCGATGTCAGCGTCGTTGTCATAATGGACTTTATGAGGTTACCTGCGATTGGGGTCATTGGTGTCCTCGCATACAACGAAACCTTAGAGCTATCCTTACTGATTGGCGCGTCAATTATGCTGATGGGGAATTTGACTGCGATGGCAAAACCTCGGCGAAAGAGGCCAACTCAGAATGGATCGTAAACGAACCCATTCAGCGGCCATAAATATCGGCACAGTTTCGATACCTTTTCGTTGCACTACGTAGACCACCAAGCAAATTCTCAGTTTCAATAACGCGCCCAAATACGTTTCATTTTTCGACATTCACCACTATGTTTGATTAAGGCTTTCTAACAGATGTTTTCTAACATCGGTGTTCTACATAGATCTTCTACATAGATGTTTAATGAAATAGAACGACCAAACTTTCCAAACTACCCAGACACCATGCCAAGAGCCGATGAGGAATAAGATGAGAGGTCTATTATTTTTAGCGACACTTTTTGCGTTTGTTGGCCTTGCACACTCTGAGACAGAGGCGCACTCAAGTTCTTTAGATTACGCCCAGGTGACCAATGTAACGGCAACGCAAAAAGCAAATGGCAGTTGGTGCTTTGATGTGTCCGTGCGCCACAACGATGAAGGGTGGGACCACTACGCAAATGGCTGGGAGGTTGTCGATCAGAAAGGTCATATTTTGGGGAGCCGCCCGCTTGCGCATCCGCATAATAATGAGCAGCCGTTTACCCGTAGGCAATGTAACATTGCGATACCCGACACTGTCGCTAAGGTCATTGTTCGAGCAAAGTGCAATGTTCATGGTTTTGGTGGAAAAGCCGTTACCGTTAACCTAAATTCTGCGACTGGCGCTCATTACACGGTTCAACACCACAAATAGAGCAAGTTCGATTAAACCATTTCCCCCTTCAACTGAGATAATGTCATTGATTAAATGACCGAATTTAGGTAAATGTTAGAAGTACATTTTATAATCACATAACTTCGATATTAGAGCTTAAATGGAATTTAAAGAATTTAGTGAGTCTCAAGCACACCAATTGACGACCTGGTTTCAAACGAAACAGCAGTTTCTGCTATGGGGTGGTTTCATTTTCAATTGGCCACTTAAAACAGATGAACTCATAACCCACAGCAAACTCAGTGGCCTCGATTTCTACACACTCAATGATGGTGATACGTTACTTGGGTTTATCGAACTTGTCAGAGTGAGCAACACCGAAATGAGACTGTGCCGTGTTGTTGTCACGCCAAACATTCGTGGGCAAGGCCTGGGTAAACAATTGGTCAAGAGTGCCGTAGAACACATAAAGAAAAATACGCCTTGCACAACCGTCACGTTAGCGGTGTTTTCAGCGAATGAACTCGCCTTTAATTGTTACCAATCCCTGGGCTTTGAGCCCATCGATAAGGGGCCTAAACATCACAATGTGGATGGTGAACTGTGGCCACTCTTGCAAATGTCACTTGCGCTATGAAAACAATCTTTGAAGGGCATCCATGGACCATCAAATACGAACCGCCACACTATCAGATGTGAATGGTATTAATGCCGTATCCATTCATCTCGGTTATGCAGCACTTCCCTCTCATGAAGCGATACGTAATCTAAGACTCATCATAGAATCGAATGCCGATTCACTTTACGTCTCCCACATAGGTGACGTCATCACTGGTTGGTTGCACCTAATCTATGCAAAGAGATTGGCTTCTCCTAGCTTTGTCGAGATTGTGGGGCTTGTCGTTGACCCAAATTATCGTAGACAAGGCGTTGCTAAAGCGCTTGTTGAACGAGCTATTGCCTCGCACTCAGGTACTGTTAGAGTTCGCTGCAATGAAAAAAGACTGGATAGCCGGCAGTTCTACCAAGCGCTTGGCTTCAACAAAACCAAGACTCAACATGTCTTTAAGCTTCGATAAGGGGAAACTGTGTCAGTCATGAATTCTGCATTTCCGATACAACCCGTGGCTGTTCTAATACATGTGCCTGACGTGCAACAAGGTTTAAAATGGTATAAAAAGGCCTTTCTCACTGCCATCGCAACACCGTTGGAGGCGTTTGATTTTGTATCCTTGAGCCTTCAAGGTTTTGCTATAGAAATCGTTCAAGCAGACAACAAAGTGACCTTTGGCAAGCAAGGCACTGTGGTTTATTGGTCTGTGGATAATATCGAGCAGGCGCTCACACATTTTTACTCGCTTGGATGCACGCTCTATCGTGGTCCAATGGATATCGAAAATGGTTTAACAATGTGCCAAGTTGAAGATCCCTTTGGAAACCTCATCGGCTTACGTGGTCTTCATGTTAGAGCACAATCGCTATAGAAATTACATAAACTAGGTGTCACCAAGATGATCGTAGAAATCACGGAATCCGATTTTAGACAGTTCTGGCCAACCTTCTCAGAGGTGATTCAGGCGCAAGAAACCTACGCCTTTGACTCTAACATGACGTTTGAGCAGGCATTTGAATTATGGTGCCAAACACCACTTCGAACGTTTGCCTATATAGAAGACGATGAGGTACTGGGATCTTATTACATAAAGCCGAACGGAATGGGGCCAAGCAACCACATTTGCAACTGCGGCTACATGGTTTCGAGCAAAGCGAGAGGTAAAGGTGTTGCTCGAAAGCTCTGTTTACATTCGCAAGAATTGGCCTCAGAGCTAGGCTTCAAAGCGATGCAATTTAATAGTGTCGTATCAAGTAACAAAATTGCGATAGGCCTTTGGGAGAAGCTTGGTTTTTCTATAATCGGCACCATACCTAAAGCCTACAACCATGCCAAGCTAGGGTACATAGACAGCTATATTATGTACAAATGGCTAAGCTAACGACCCACATGAAAACGCGGTCGATTTGCACCGAACACACAGCGGTTGATTTTTATACAGAATATTCTTGACCTTAGTTTCGCTATCGTCAATGATGACGCTATGAATACGCACCTGATGTCTCTTAACACACGAATTATCATCATTCCTTAGGAATGGTGGGAGTGCACACGCACATCAGATGTATCAAACCCACCCTATAGAGGTGGGTTTTGTGTTTCTGCCTCATAGGATTTCTACCCAGCAGAGGAATTAACATGGAAAAAGTAGCCGTATTTGGTAAACCAGGGAGTGGTAAGTCGACTCTATCCAAACTGTTGTCGTCGTCACTCGATCTCCCACTCCATCAGCTCGATTCACTGGTTTATAAAGCAAATGGAGAACCGGTCGACAAAGAAACTTTTCGTCTCGCGCACAGTGACATTTTATCAAGCGACGCTTGGATCATCGATGGTTTAGGGCCACTTGGTTCTTTTAATGAACGATTAGAGGCCGCAGACACCTTGATATACATCGACTTGCCCTACCCTGTTAGCTATTGGTTTGTCACGAAACGACTGCTCAAAGGATTCATGATCAAACCGGAAGGGTGGCCAGATGGAAGTTCAGTATTAAAAGGCTCGATTCAAAGCTACAAAATGCTCAAGCTCAGTCCGACATTTTGGAACGACGAATTTGAATTGAGACTGAAAAGTCAGTCAGAATTTAAGAAGGTACACATCATAAAATCCAAAGCGGAATTACGTCACTTCATTCAACACCATGTAAAGCTGAAACGTTGATTAAGGCTGGCGAATTAATACTTTATGACGTTATTTCTCGACTATAGTTACTATTTGCTTAGCACTATACAGAGAGGGATTTATGGGTGAGAGATTGGAGAGAAACAAACTCAATGCTGTCAATTTTTATCGAACTGCGTACATGGGCGATCCCAAAAAAGCCGTCGAATTGTATGTCGGTGATAGATACATACAGCACAACCCTTTGGTCTCTGACGGCAAACAAGGCTTCATTGAGTATTTTGAAAAAATGCATCAAGATTATCCTGATAAAGCGATTGAGTTTTTACGTACTATCGCAGAAGACAACATGGTTGCATTACACACGAGGCAAATGTGGCCTGAAGGTGAAGAGTACGCAACCATGGACTTCTTCCGTTTTGATGCCACTGGAAAAATCATAGAGCATTGGGATTCAATACAAGAAGTTCCGAAACAATCAGCGCACACCAATACGATGTTCTAAGCACATGGTTATTGTGTTAAGTGTTAAGTTAGTCATTCTGAGTCGGTAGATTCGACATTTAGAGTTTTATTGGCGATCAAGCCTTCGCCATTCATGTCCTCATGTTTACTATGATTCTCTTTAATAGAGAACATTAAAGGAAGATAACCCCATGTTAATTACAGGTGAGTGCTTTTGTGGCGACATAAAGTATCAACTAGACGGAAAACTGCACGACGCGCGTTCATGCCATTGCTCTCGTTGTCGAAAAGCATTCAGCTCTCAAGCTTCAGCGTATGCGGTCATTGAGCCTTCTGAGTTTCACTGGGTCAGTGGCGAAGAGTTGCTAACGTCTTATGTTGGCCAGCACGGATTCGGATTGCAGTTTTGTCGTCAGTGCGGCTCAACATTAACGGGGATATTCGAGGGCATTGTCCATGGCGTAACACTTGGATGCGTGAACGGTGATCCCGACGTAAAAATTGCTCGACACATCTTTGTCGGATCCAAAGCATCCTGGGAAGTGATTGCCGATGACGCCCCGCAATACTCAGAGGCTCCTCCTTCCACAGATTAGTATTCTCACTTAGCAACGCATTAATAAAACAGATAGTATAAGCCTATTGCATTCCTGTAAGAGATAAATGTAAGGATCAACAATGGCTCAAGCTATCAATAAGTTCTGTCCCCGTTCGGGTAAAAAAATTGAAGCCGATTCATTAGCGGAATATAAAGGCTTTACTGTTGGATTTTGCAATCCAGGCTGCAGAGATGACTTCACTGAACACGTTAAAGAGCGGCCAAACGATACCCTCTATTTCGATTCCATTATCAAAGAACAGGAGTTGATTAAATGCCCATAGCCAAGACACCACCCCCTCCTTATTACGCCGTAATATTCACTTCAATTCGCTCTGACGCTGATCATGGTTATGGTGAGACAGCCGATCGAATGCTTCATTTGGCGCAGCAGCAACCCGGATTTTTAGGTGCCGAATCGGCTCGAGAAGACGTTGGCATCACCGTTTCTTATTGGTCAGATTTAGAGGCGATTAAGAATTGGAAGAAGAACGCAGAACACCTAGACGCTCAAAAGACAGGTCGCAAAGAGTGGTACTCCTCATTTAAGGTGCGGATTTCAAAGGTAGAACGGGATTATGGTTTATAAGAAACCGATTAGAACAACGGAGGGAAAATGCGAATTCAGGATCTAAAAGGGTTTGGACCAAAGAGTGAAGAAATTTTAGCAAAGGTAGACGTACATTCCGTTGACGACTTTATGGCTGTTGACCCATTTGAACTGTACAAGCGACTCAAGCTTAACGTAAAAGGGACAGGACTGAACTCTATCTACGCGATTATAGGCGCAAGAGAGGATAAACATTGGCAAGAAATAGCCAAGACACAAAAGACAGAAATTCTGCATAGATTAGACGACATGGGATTAGCACCGAAGTAGAGGAAGAAGTTCTTCCCTATTGCGTTACAACGAAAACTCAAAAAGGAATGCCAAATGTATGAAATGTTAGTTGGACTAGAAGTATCGAATCCTGATGTGTATGCGCTCTATAGAAAAGCAATGAAACCAATACTGACTCAATACCAGGGTGGATTTGGTGTCGACTTTATTGTTT
Source organism: Vibrio sp. 10N.261.55.A7 (assembly GCF_002877365.1). Taxonomy (GTDB): domain Bacteria; phylum Pseudomonadota; class Gammaproteobacteria; order Enterobacterales; family Vibrionaceae; genus Vibrio. The sequence continues at coordinate 24,822 of NZ_MCWZ01000281.1, read as the reverse complement.
CTGAGGTATTACTGTCACAAACTGACGCGCCCATTAACCGTGTTTTTACGATTCATTTCCCAAGTGCTTCCACCGCCGATGAGTTCTTTTCTAACCCAGAATACCTTGAGGTAAAAGCTAAGTATTTTGAAACCTCAGTCAACCATATCACCATACTTTCAAGCTACGATAAAAAGCCTAACCCACTACTCTGAAGGCAGGTTCTTCTTGAGTTCTAGCATCATCAGGTAGGCACTTTCCGCTGAAAGGGTGTAAGGAAGAAACTGGTCAGAACCAGAGAATTGAATATTAAGTAGCGCCGTTAGTTTTGATTGTGGAACATTGCCCATCGACCAATCACCAAAGTCACGGCAATCAATCTCACGGTAATCTAGAATGGTCACTTTGCTGTGCCGACTATCATTCACAATGTGACCATAAGTATCATTCACCGCTTCTCTAGAACCTTCCAAGCACTGCAAAAAATAGTACTGATTATGGCTCAAAAGACCCGTCAAATGTGTCTTCTCATTATGGTCACGCGAGGTTTTAAGAATATCGTGCAGCGCTTCAGAATCGCAGCTTTCCGACAAAGTACTGACATAAATTAAACGGGTGAGGAACATATCCATCTCTTAATTTTTTGAATACCGATACTATCAAATATAATCTGTGTCACTGGAATATCTAGGTGAACAGGAAAGTAACCCACTTCATTGGTTAATGCCTCATTACCATACTGGTCGCATTAATGGCTAAGTTTGGTTAACCACAGCGTCACCTAGATACTCATTGTCCAGCGGTTCTATCGACTATGACATCGAGCTCAAGCCAAACAAGTTACCCTCAGTATCTTTGCACACACTGACCCACCCGAATTCGCCTATCGACATCTTAGATTGCACGACCTCGCCACCGGCAGAAACAACGCGAGACTCTTCATTGTTGCAGTCTGCTACGCCGAAATAGATCAACGTTCCACCAACACCTGGAAAAGCGCCCTGTCTTTTAACGAGCGCACCGCCAGCCCCGTAAACACTCATGTCTGTTGGGAAGCTCTTCATCAACGCTTCACTGTCCGTGGGATCCTTCATATCCTCCAAAGTTCGATTAAACACTGCCTCATAGAATGTCGCCGCTCTGTCCATATCATTCACGTTGATATCAAACCAACCTATCGCATTTTGTTTCATCACTCTTACCTCTTTACTCTCTCAAATAGATGCGTTCTCAAATAGATGCGTTCTCAAATAGAGTCACTCTGTATTCAAGGCAAATATTAAAGAGGTGAGTAAACGATGTATTGTAGATATCAGACATCGTACTTTCGGTAATATTCGGCTGGTGTCATTCCTGTTATCTTGCGGAACGAATGAATGAAGTGGGATTGATCAGTAAAAGAGTGCAGGTAATGTTGCTTGAAGGAATGTTGCAAACGAAGCACTTTTAGAAGGTCATGCGGAGAGAAGCCCGTTGAAGATTTAAGTGTTCGCTGTAACTGTCGCGTTGAAAGATTGACCAGTTCGGCCATATCAGAAACCGATTGAATGGATTCTAAATTAGCTAATAGTGTTTGCATCACTGGATGAGTCGCTACGCGATTATCACGCATCAGCGCTTCAACCAGTTGAACCAATATTTCGGATTGTTCTGAGAAGTTGACGCCTTGAAGCGCTTGATTGAACTTAACTAAGGGCAACTCACCTTGATAGGGAGAGCCCACAAAGCTGTCTGCCGCCTCATCAATATTGCCCTGCCAAACACCAGGATAGAACTGGATGCCAACATAATGAAACTGACGCCCTAAATTCAATACCTCATACTTCGTTCTTAGCGCCGTAATGTCCGCAATATTCGTCTCTATTTGATTAAAAAGAACATTAACACATGCATCAGGAAGCGCATGCAGCAGAAAATCATCGTTCAATTCAACGTCTGTCTTGAGTTCCCAGAAATTATGAACCAGTTCTGATAAATGTTGGGGAGGCGTTATTTCAGTATATCGAACCGAGTTTACCTCTTTATCTATTCCGTCTTTAATTGGATCGTACATTGTCCGCTCTTTTGTCGTCCTTTTCATGGTCGACTTTAACATTTTCACTTTCCAATCAATACTTCCCTCACCATGAAATACCAATAATTCGCATTACCTTCTTCACAACTGTTTCGTTTAACCCACGCCAGTGGTAATTTAACCTCATGACAGCAATGACGATCAGATCTAAATCCACGACCGTTTGAACGCATGGAAAGCTCAATGACAATACATATAGATAAAAATGGCATTAAAGGCATCATCAAACTTGAAGAAAAAGTCGTTGGTAGAGGTGTGGTCAATCACAACAGTTGGATGCTGTATTCCACCTCTTCGTCGCTGATACTAGAGATTTCTGACGATCCTGAGATAACCCCTGAAGACCTTCCGTTAGTCGGCTTCGGTTGTGGTGGCTGGATAGTGGAAGAGAAGTGCCAATGGCAAAGCTGCAATCTAGAAGAATTTGTCGAAGAGGCGATGAAACAGTTCAAAGCAAACACCTTACCTTATACTCCAGCGGTCAGTTGCCCTTGTAGTGAGTAATGCTTGACTAAACAGCCCACCTTTTTCAGTGACTGTGTTTGACTCATGACTTTCGCCTCCACAAATAACGAGAATAGACAAATGCGAAAAACAGACAAAAAGCTCGATAACCAGATAAGAGAGACACTCACTCTTGTATGTGACGACGCTCTAGAGCAAATATCGGGCTTCCAATGGCTCACTCATTCCGTTAACTATGCCAACTTTCCTAGCACCTTAAAGATCACGTGTGTCTTTGACACTGCAGAAGAGCTTTCTAATTTTAACGACAGCGAAAAGAAGGCATGGTTAACAGACCTTATCCAGCAGAGACTGGACTCAATCAATGTGTCGTTAAAAAACGCGGGAAAACATATCACCTTCGACACAGAAGAGGCATGCACCAATGAAAATGACGGAAATTGGGCTCGTCGGTTAAGCTAACACTTCCAATAACATCAGAGACATTAGTCGTAGCCTTCAATTATATTTCCGTTAATGTTTTAGGCGCTAACGTGTGAGGCTCTAATCTGTGAGGCGTTAACGTGTAAGGCGTGAACCTGTAAGGCGATACTCAATAAGGTATTAATCGACGGGCTCTATGGCGGTCATAGAGCCAAAATACGACTCTAATCTGGCAAGTGGCCCGTTTTTACAAAGATTACGGCTCCATCTTCTTTGGTAAACGGTTGATGCTGACTGAGGTGAGGACTGCGTAACCAGGTACCGGCGGGGTACTCTCCATGCTCATCATAAAATGTCCCTTCCAATACCAGTATCTCTTCTCCCCCCCAATGTTGGTGCGCATTAAATTTGGTGTGTGGTGCCCACTTCACCAACGCCACGTGTTCGGCTTGGTATTCATGTAGTGGCATCACCGTTAAACCCTCTACCAAGCCTTGAAGCCACGGTTCCGATTTCGTATCAACGGTTTTCTGTTCACTGTCGTCTTGAGAAAACTGTTGCAACTTAACGAAGATGGTCGCGCCGTCTTTACCGATTCTAGGCTGATGTGAAGTACCTATCGGATTTCGAACATAGCTGCCTTGTTGGTAGTCTTGATGCTCATCAGAGAAGGTGCCATCAAGTACCAAGAACTCTTCACCGCCAGTATGGACATGGGGTGAAAACTCAGTCATTGGAGCATAACGAACCAATGATGTGGCTCTAGCGATTTCATCGCCAATTCTGTCGAGCATCATTCGCTCTACACCCGGCATTGGTGAATCCACCCAGGCGTAATCCTCAGGTCTAATCACCACACGCTGGGAAAAATCTGCATTCACTTTTTTCATTCTGAGGCCCTTTTCAACGACTATTTCTATTGCCAACACTCTATCCGCCAAACGGGTTCAGCTACCTGAAAAACGACGATCAATATCCAAGCTAAATACCCATGATGATAAGGATGATAAGCAAATAGAGCCGTGTTTATTTACGACGGAAATACGAATAAGATGGTGTATCCCCAATTGTAGCGCACATTGCTTGGCTTAGAATGAACAAATCGATTTGACCATTTATGGAAAGCCCCGTTTTAGTGACGCCCCATTTTGTATTGGCTATCGTTCTGGCACAACAGCGCGTTCATTGCCTAGGACAGAATCTAACAAGGAGAGTGAAATGATAAGTTGCAGTGATTACGACTATATTGAAATAGTCTGCTTGTTCCATTACCCGGTGAAACTAACCTTGAAATCCAACGCCGTTGTTGAAGGAAAAGCCCTAGATACTCAACGTAATGGCGAACGCGTTGAATGCATAAAATTGAAAACCGAGACGGAAGAAGCCCTGGTCGTGCTCGATGACATTCACCAGTTAGAAGTCACCATTGATAACCCTCACTTTCGCACCTTTACTTTCGGTTAGCTTACGCGCGTTTCTCGATGATGCCGGTACTGTCGGGGTACAAAGTTCGTTCGTCGTCACGCCCATTTGCGTTGATGAATCATCGGATTCTTCTATCTTCGATAAAGCCCTTTCTCTTCTTGAGGCTTAGATCGAATTTGTCTACAATGACGCACTTTTCATTTTCTGAAGAAACTTAATCATGACTGACGCAAATACACGCCCAGAACTACCTGATCACCTTGCTGGAAACCCTCGTAGCCCACACCACGTTGCAGAGTGTTTCGAGCACAGAATTGGTATTCGTCTAAACGGTAAAGAGCGCAACGACGTTGAAGAATATTGCATCAGTGAAAACTGGGTAAAGATCCCTTCGCCTAAAGCACTTGATCGCAATGGCCAAGCTATCCTTATCAAGCTAAAAGGCACTGTCGAAGCGTACTACATCGACTAGTCACTGCTTTGCAAAACAGATTTAACGCGAAAAGAGCCTCAGTTATTGAGGCTCTTTTTTATTGCGCGACTTTTTATTAGATAACTGTTTATTAGGTAGCTGTCTATTAGGTGACTTTCTACTAGGTGACACGGTCAACAACACCTGCAATCTGACTCTATAAACCAATTCAGATAAGACAGTCCTTAAGCACTTAAAATAGGCACCTGAAATAATCACCTAAAAAAGCTCCTAATAAAGAACGACTACATTCTCATGCCGCCATCGACTTCTAGCACTCGGCCAGAAAAGTAGTCGTTTTCCAAAATGTATTTGGCTGCGTGGGCTATTTCATTCGGTTGCCCCATACGACCAACGGGGACCATGCTATTCAAGCGCTCGATAGCTTCTGGTTTTAGCTGCTCAGCCATGGCCGTTTTCACAATGCCTGGCGCGATAGCAGCAGCGCGAATGCCGTAGCGGGCAAGCTCCTTCGCCCAAGTAGTGGCCATTGTCGCAACGGCCGCTTTAGATGCAGAGTAATTGGTTTGCCCAATATTCCCAGCTTTTGCAACGCTAGAAATATTGATGATCACCCCTTTACGCTCTGTTTCGATCATCTTGATAGCGGCCTCTCGTCCACAAAGAAACGTCCCCACTACATTCACGTTCATCACCGAATTAAACTGCTCTAGAGACATTTTACTCATTTCATTATCTTTGAATTTAACCAGCAAACCGTCTCTCAAAATTCCTGCATTATTAATTAACCCATCCAGTTGACCAAAATCCTCTACGACGTTATCAAATAGGCTCTCGACCTCTTGCTCATTCGTCACATCGGCGCAATAGGTCATCGCTTTGACACTCAGCATATGGCACTGCTCTTGAGTCAACTTTAGCCCCTTTTCATTCATGTCAATTAACGCCAACTGAGCGCCCGATTGAGCGAGCGTGATCGCCATCATTTGCCCAAGACCCTGCCCCGCTCCAGTTATCGAAATAACACTCTGTTTCAAATCCATGCTGACTCCGTTTGTGCGTTTACTTGCCTGCCCGGCGGTAAAATTCAAATAGGCTCGAAAAATCCAGCTCTTCGTTACCATTAGCATTATGAAAGGCGTAGAGGTTGCGTGCTAATGCGCCCATTGGAATCGAAGATTGACTCTTTAGCGCAGCCTCTGCACCTAACCCTAAATCTTTCAACATCAGCTTGCTCATAAAACCGGGGTCGAATTGATTACTCGCTGGCGCATTTACCATGACGCCAGGACATGGATTGTATAGCTCCAGCGCCCAATTTCGCCCAGAGCTTTGCAACATAATGTCAGAAAGAACTTTGGGGTCGAGTCCATTATCAATACCTAGATTTAGTGCTTCACAGGTGCCTGACATCAAAATCCCGAGCATCAGATTATTGCAAATCTTGGCCATTTGACCGTCGCCAGCCTGACCCGCATGAAAGATGTTTTTGCCTACATGCTTGAGCACCTGCTGCGCTTTCTCAAAGCCAGAATCAGAGCCACCAACAATGAAGGTTAATGTCGCCGCAATCGCACCGGCAACACCGCCAGACACTGGCGCATCCACAAACTCAAGACCTTTGTTTCTGGCTTCTTTGGCGACTAAACGAGCTGACTCAGGATCGATGGTTGACGAATCAATAAGGAAAGTTCCAGCAGAAACAAGGTTAATTAAGCCCTTACCACCATCATGATCACCCAGGTAAACCGCTCTCACATGATCACCAGCTGGCAGCATGGTAATGACCGTGTCTGCGTCTTGAATAACCCGTTCAATGGAGCCCGAAACGGTAGCTCCATCTGCAGCGAGCGCTTCAGCCGCGGATTTATTCAAATCAAACACGTTCACGGTTAGCCCCGCCGACAATAGGTTTCTTGCCATTGGGCCGCCCATATTGCCAAGCCCGATAAATGCAATGGTCGCCATAATGCCTCTCCTTTTTGATTGGCCCTTAGGTTCAAGATTGACTCCTTTACCGTCATTCGCCTTTAGCGATAAAGAACCTATCTAGAACCGTCTTACTTCGTTGTAGCAGAATGTTTATGATAGCCATTCATTCGTGAACGATTTCCCCCACTAAATGACACATCTCATGCTTCTCTGCACGCCAACTTTTGTCGTTTTGCTTCGTCGCATTGCTTTGTCACATTGTTTTGTCACATTACTTCGTCGCATTATTTCCTCGCATCGCTTCGTCGTCTTAACTTGCCGACTAGCTTTGCTGACTGAGTTTGCCTACTTAGCCAGTTACTTGCCCTCTTAGTCAATGGCATGCTCAGCTACTTACTCGATTGTTGGTCTAGCTGAGCAAGTGGGTGTAAGTCTGGCTGCCAAAGCGACATAAACAGGTCATCAATGACATCAATATCGACAGAATCGACAGTTGGATATAACCATTGCGGCTCACCATCTTTATCTATCAGCCTTGCCCTCACGCCCTCTTGAAATTCACCTAATAACGAGCAATTAATCGCGAGCCCTAACTCCAGGCGAAAGCAATCAGCCAGCGGTAACTCGGTGTAGTTTGTCATTTGTCTAAAACATAAATGCGCGGTTATTGGGCTGCCTGTTGTAAGGGTTAATTTGGCACCTTCCATCCATTTCAGTGCCGTCTCTTCAACCCCTTCAGTGTCGATTTCAGTGATGTTTTGCCAAACGTCGCTCACATGATGACTAGAGCACGCTGATTGAATTTGACGATAAAACGGCATCAATTGTAGGCTGGGTTTTTCTGATTCTATTTCGCTCGCGGCATGTTCAGACACCAAACTTAAAACGTCGGAAACAATGCTCTTATACTCATCTTGAATACAGCTCTCGCCACTTGACTCTTTGGGCCAATACTGTATTTGAAGGGTTTCAACCAACGTGGTTCGACTGTCTTCCAATAGCACATGATCGGCGAGTCGAATTTCGGTCGCATCACTGGCATTCACCATCGTCCCCGTCATGCCTAAGAACATGCCTATTCCGTTGTCGAGTTGATTCAAAAACCAGGTTGCGCCAACATCAGGAAACAACCCAATGGACACCTCTGGCATAGCGAGTCGAGAGTTAGGCGTGACCACTTTGTGGCTTGCTCCCATGAACAATCCCATCCCGCCCCCCATAATGATTCCCTGCCCCCAGGCGACAATGGGTTTTGGAAACGTATGGATCAGATAGTCACACTGATACTCAAGAGTGAAATAGCCACGACAGAAGGCCTGGATTTGTGTCTTAGATTGATTTTTCATGACATCGTGCATCGCTCGCACGTCGCCTCCAGCGCAGAACGCTTTTTCGCCTTCTCCTTCAAGAACAATACAAACAATTGTTGGGTCATCTCGCCAATGGAGCAAAAGGTCGTGAAGCTGTTTTAGCATCTCAAAGGTAAGAGCGTTCAAAGAAGAAGGGTTATCAAGCGTCGCAATGGCTATTTGATTGATACCATCAGCGCACATTCTCTGTTCAAATCTAACCTGACTCGTCATAGTTCCTCCACACTTTACTGCTCAGCTTTATTACTCTATTTTTCCGTATTACTTAACTGCAATAATTCAACTACTGCACAACAAAACGTTCTCTTAAAGCCTCATGTTATTGATTGCGCCAGTTAGGTGGCCTTTTCTCTAAAAACGCTTGCACACCTTCGGTTTGGTCTACGGTATCAAACAATTGTAGAAACAATTCTCGTTCTTTCATAAGCCCATTTGAGATTGGAGAAGTGCGACCATGTTGAATGAGTGTTTTACACGCCTGAACAGAGCACGGGGATTGATTGGCCACACTCTTCGCTAGCGATATGGCCGTTTCTCGTGCCTTCCCTTTTTCCACGATTTCTTCAACGAGTTTGATGGAAAGCCCCTGCTCTGCGTTAATTTGCTCTCCGCACAAAATCATTCGTTTCGCCCAGCCCTCCCCAACTAATGCCGTAAGGTTTTGCGTGCCACCCGCACATGGAAGCAAGCCAACACGCGCTTCTGGCAACGCCATCACTGCTTGCGACTCTGCAATTCGAATATCACAAGCCAACGCCACTTCTAAGCCGCCACCCATGGCATAACCGTTGATGGCGGCAATGGTCACGCCGCGGAATCTCGACAGGGTTTCAAAGGCCTCACCAAAAGCAACCGCCATCTCCAATGCCACGGCTTTGTCACCATCAGAAAAAAGGTTAAGGTCGGCGCCTGCCGAAAAGAATTTGTCTCCCGAGCCAGTCACAACGACCGCGTAGACTTCATCATCATTATTGAGGCGTTCGATGAGGTGTTTCAAATTCCGCAGACTTTCCGCCGTCCAAGTGTTGGCAGGTGGGTTATTCATTGTCACCACAACAACATGGCTCTCAACGTCAGACACCAACAAACCCGCCACTGGGTTAGAGCTTGATACTGTTTTTACACTTTCTTTTGATGTCATCACTCGTTCCCTTCATCTCTACTACTCACCTACTCACCGCCGCAAATCTCCACAGCACTCGTCACAGCAATTCTGCGCCTTCTGCTAGTAGGCGCCTCGCTACGATGAGCCTCATGATCTCGTTGGTGCCTTCTAATATTTGATGTACTCGCACATCTCTGAAATACCGCTCGAGCGGGTACTCTTTGATATAACCATAGCCGCCATAAAGCTGAAGCGCCTGATCGCACACCTTGAACCCAACGTCAGTTGCAAATCGTTTGGCCATTGCACAGTACGCCGTCGCTTCAGGGTCACCATTGTCTAACTTACTGGCGGCATAACGCACGAGCTGACGCGCGGCGACCAATTCAGTCGCCATATCAGACAGCTTGAACTGCAGTCCTTGAAACTGACCGAGGTTTTTACCAAATTGTTTTCTTTCCTGAACATACTGAATGGATTGATTCAGTGCTTGCTGGGCAGTCCCAATGGAACAGGTAGCGATATTGATTCGACCGCCATCTAGCCCCTTCATAGCAAACTCAAACCCTTGCCCCTCTTCACCGAGTAATGAAGCAGATGGCAGCTGAACATTCTCAAAGGTGACCGAACGTGTTGGCTGACTATTCCAACCCATTTTAGGTTCTTTACGACCATAACTCACGCCGGTTGCATTGGCTGAGACAACGAACGCGGAAATGCCCTTAGCCCCACTTTCACCCGTTCTTGCCATCACAACGAGTACATCGGTTTCACCTGCCCCTGATATGAACGCTTTCCCGCCATTGAGCACGTATCCGTTAGCTGATTGAGTGGCACTTGTCGTTAATGACGCCGCGTCAGAGCCAGCATTAGGCTCTGTTAAGCAGTAAGACCCCAAAAACTCTCCAGTCACCAGCTTTGGACAATAGGTTTGCTTCGCTTCTTCGGTCGCAAAACTCGCCACCATCCAAGTCACCATGTTGTGGATGGTCATAAAAGCGGTAGTGGACGTACAGCCCATCGATAACTGCTCAAAGATAATTGAAGAATCTAAACGGCTGAGGGCAAGGCCACCTTGCTCTTCCGGTGTATATAAGCTCAGAAAGCCCAGTTCACCTGCCTCTCTTAAAACGTCCTTAGGGAACACACACTGCTCGTCCCACTCTGCCGCCATTGGCGCGAGCCTTTCAATCGCAAACTGACGAGCGGTGTCGGAAAACATACGCTGATCTTCATTCAATTCAAAGTCCATACTGCGCTCCTAATCGATAGCGTGTAACGCTCCAGAGGTTGGTCATGCATCGTCACTTGATTCGCAACCAATCGAGACTAATCACAACGGTTGGCCACTATTTAAGTTGAATAGAAAAGTTTGGGGTGGTTGGAATATCGTCGTCAAACCAACGCGCCGTGACCGTTTTGGTTTCGGTATAGAAACGCACAGCCTGTTTGCCATAAGCATGCAAATCCCCATAAAAACTGCCTTTCCAACCAGTAAAAGAGAAAAAAGGCAGTGGCACGGGGATTGGCACATTTATGCCCACTTGCCCCACCTCAATCTCATGCTGATATTGACGAGCAGCCCCACCGCTGGCGGTGAAAATGGACGTACCATTGCCATAAGGATTACTGTTTACCAGCTCAATCGCCTGTTGAAGCGTTTCTACTTCCATACAAAGCAGCACCGGGCCAAAAATCTCTTGCTGATAGACTGACATATGTGTCTTTACGCCGCTGAACAGCGTGGGTCCAAGCCAATAGCCCTCAGGGTGCGTAGCCACACTAAACTGACTGCCATCTACCTCGCACACTGCCCCTTGCTCTTTTCCTTCCTGAATAAGGTCTTGAACACGCTTTTTGGCTTGAGCACTAATGAGTGGACCATAGCCAGCATTAGGATCATCCCAAGGGCCAGGTTTGATCTTGGCAAACTCCGCTTTTAGATCGGGCAACCACTTTTGAGCACTTCCAACAAATACAGCCACTGAAATAGCCATACACCTTTGACCAGCCGCACCAATCGATGCGCCGACCAAATTGCTGACCACCTGACTTTTATTGGCATCGGGCATAATGACCATGTGATTCTTTGCCCCAGCAAAAGCTTGGACTCTCTTAAAGTTTTTCGTGCCCTGCTGATAGATGCATTGAGCAACCGGTACTGACCCGACAAAGGAAATCGTTTTGATATCAGGGTGAGACAAAAGGTAGTCGACCTGCTCTTTGGTACCATGAACAATCTGCAATATTCCAGACGGTGCTCCCGCCTGTTCAAACAGTTCAGCAAGGCGAATCGACGTCAATGGAACCTGCTCGGAAGGCTTTAGTACAAAGGCATTACCGCAAGCTATCGCAAGGGGAAACATCCATAACGGGATCATCGCGGGGAAGTTAAAGGGCGTAATACCACAACATACCCCTAACGGCTGAGTAAAGGAGTAGCTGTCAATGTCAGCGGCGACATTCTCAACCATCTCTCCCATCATGTTACTGGCAATATTGGCGGCTTGTTCCACAACTTCAATACCACGCCAAACATCGCCTTTAGCGTCAATGACCGTTTTACCTGTTTCTTGCGAAAGCAACATAGCAATTTGATCGTGATTCTCTTTCAACAGGTGCTGATAACGAAGCATGAGCCTGGCTCTTTCTGGTACCGCAACATTTCGCCACAATTGATACGCGCTATTGGCACTCATTATCGCTTTGGACATCTCTTGCTCAGTCGCACATGGGACTTTCGCAATCACCTGATTGGTGGCAGGGTTCGTTACGTCAATCCAATCATGACTTGAAGACTGGCAAAACATCCCATCGATAAACAAAGGTACAGACTCGGTCATAGCGCTTTCCTTTCTCTCATCTTTACAGTTGAACTTTCAATTAACCTTTCATTTTCGTTGCTGTTTAGCTCCGCACTAGGTTCGTTTAATCGGTACTTCAATTCCAATAGCCGTGGCTTCTCCACCACCGATACATAACGAGGCGACGCCCTTTAGCACTTGCTTATCGTGCTGCTTTTCACCCAATTGACGCAGAGCATGAATAAGCGTGACAAGAATACGCGCACCACTTGCACCAATAGGATGGCCGAGCGCGCAAGCCCCGCCCTTAATATTGACCTTGTTCGGTTCTAGATTAAGTTCTTTGATAGCGATCTGAGTAATCACGGCAAATGCTTCGTTAATCTCCCATAGATCGACTTCGTCAACCGACCAGTCGAGCTTTGACAGCAACTGAGTCATGGCGTAAACCGGAGCGATGGTGAATTCACTCGGTGTGCGAGCGTGGGTTGTGTGGCCTTTAATAATGGCAAGTGGCTCTAGCCCCTGCTTTTTTGCCACTTCAGAACTCATCAATACTAAGGCTGCGGCGCCATCAGAGATTGCACTCGAGTTCGCTGCCGTTACTGAACCATCTTTGCTGAAAGCTGGGCGAAGTGTGTTTACTCTGTCGATATCCACGTTGACTGGGTGTTCATCAAAATCCATGTTGTCATTTGATGCTGACTCATTTGCGTCTTTTTTATTTGAGTGGCGCGTTTTCGAGTCAACCTTGATTGGGACAAGTTCATCGTCAAATAGCTTCATCTGCTGCGCCGTGCGTGACCTTGTCACAGACTGAATCGCCCATTCATCCATCTCAAAACGCGTTATGCCAAACTTATCGGCGATAGATTGAGCGTATGTCCCCATGAGTTCACCTTCGTAAGCATCCTGCAAACCATCAAGGAACATGTGATCGCTCGCGGCTTTGTGTCCAAGCCTCATACCTCCACGAGCATCATTGAGCAGATAAGGCGCGTTGGTCATACTCTCCATTCCCCCTGCGATCATGGTACTTCCGACACCTGCCTTGATTAAATCGTGTGCCAACATCACTGACTTCATACCCGAACCGCATACCTTGTTAATGGTGGTACAGGCGACGGATTCAGGTAGTCCTGCCCTCAACGCTGCCTGTCTGGCGGGAGCTTGCCCACATCCCGCTGGCAGTACGCATCCCATGATGACTTCGCTAATTGAATCTGGAGAAATAGACACAGCGTTCACCGCTGCTTGAATCGCATGCTGCCCGAGTTGAGGCGCAGAGAAATCGCTAAGTCGCCCTTGAAAGCTACCTAGTGGTGTTCGTTTCGCTGATACAATCCAAATGGCGTTATCCATACCCACTCCCATGTCGTTCAGCCCAATGAAGGGACACCAATATGTTCCTAATTATTCTGGTTTCGCCTGCCTATCTGGCCTTCCTTCACTACTTGAATCGCCACTTAAATCGTCACTTGAATTACTGTCTTTTGTGTTTAGTGACTTCCCAACATTTCACGTTTAATAACCTGTGCGATTTCTTGACGTTTACGTAAGCATAGCACTAACATTTACGTAAACGTAAAGAAACAAAGTGGCAACATGTAAACCATTTTGCACACGTTAAGAGCACGTTTATCAAGGCTGCCCGTTGAGACAACCGCCTTTAAACAAAAAGGATAAGGAGGTCATTAAATGGAAAAATTTAAGATTAGTGACTTAGCAAAAGAGTTCGATGTGACGACTCGAAGCATCCGTTTCTACGAGGATATGGGGCTGCTTTACCCCACTCGCAAAGGCAATACTCGAATCTATGAGCACCGAGATAAAACGCGACTCAAACTGATTTTGCGTGGAAAGCGATTGGGTTTTTCACTGGCAGAAATTCGAGAATTGTTTGAGCTCTATGACACCGATCAGTGCGACACCCAACTCGAAAAGATGCTCGCCATCATCGACGACAAGCAAAGCGCGCTTCAGCGTCAGTTGAACGACATTAATGTCATCATGAATGAACTGGATCTCGCAAAAAGCCGCTGCCTACAAGCACTTGGTCGCCCAGATCTTCAGACAAACAAATCCATCAGTAGATAGCCTCGCGATGATTTGGTGCTACGCGCCAAGGAGATGTTATGAACAGTGAGTATCGACCATTAAATTTTGGCCACAGTGACACCATCAATATGCTTCGCGATCAGGTCAATACCTTTGCCGCAGAAAAAATCTCCCCGATCGCCGCCAACATTGACAGAGACAACCAATTCCCTAATCACCTTTGGCGTGACTTCGGAGAAATGGGCTTGCTTGGGGTGACGGTGAGTGAAAAATATGGGGGCGCTGACATGGGCTATCTTGCGCATGTCATCGCGATGGAAGAGATCAGTCGAGCTTCTGCCTCTGTTGCGCTCAGCTATGGCGCGCACTCGAACCTGTGTGTCAATCAAATCTATCGTAATGGCAGCCAAGCTCAGCGAGAAAAATACTTACCCCCTCTGATTGACGGACGCCATGTTGGGGCTTTGGCAATGAGTGAAGCTAATGCAGGATCTGATGTTGTCGCAATGCAACTTAGAGCGGATCTCGACGGCGATCATTATTGTCTTAACGGCACAAAAATGTGGATCACCAACGGCCCCGATGCTGACACCTTAGTGGTTTACGCCAAAACTGACCCACATGCGAAATCGCATGGAATAACGGCGTTTATAATTGAGAAAGGGTTTGAAGGTTTTAGCCACGCGCAAAAGCTCGACAAATTAGGCATGCGTGGCTCCAATACCTGTGAATTGGTGTTCAACAACTGCAAAGTGCCCAAAGACAACGTGCTTGGTGAACCCAACCAAGGTGTCAAAGTGCTGATGAGTGGACTTGATTATGAGCGAGTTGTTCTTGCGGCAGGCCCCTTGGGCATCATGCAAGCCTGCATGGATTTGGTGATTCCCTACGTTCATGACAGAAAGCAGTTCGGTAAAGCCATTGGAGAATTCCAATTGATACAAGCCAAAGTGGCCGACATGTATACCCGAATGAATGCCGCGCGTTGCTACGTGTACACCGTTGCTTCAGCGTGTGACCGTGGTGAATCTACACGCAAAGACGCAGCGGGCGTGATCTTGTATAGCGCAGAATTGGCCACTCAGATGGCACTGGATGCCATTCAGTTACTGGGTGGAAATGGTTACATCAATGAGTTTCCTGCTGGCCGCCTACTTCGAGATGCAAAGCTTTACGAAATTGGCGCTGGTACATCGGAAATTCGACGTATGCTCATCGGTCGAGAGCTGTTCGTGGAATCACGTTGATTTGCTCATGCGTTGGGCCATGATGAATTGAAACATTGATGAAGTGAAGTGTTGATGACAAACAATGCCACAGCGGTCAACATGAGATGGCGACGATAATGTGTTTAGTTGGGGGAAGGTATGGCGGTGATACTCACAAAAGCAAAGCCTGAAGACTCGCTCTTTCAAGCGAACAAAAAGGTAATGGACGAGCTTGTTGCCAACCTAGAGTCCAACCTCGACGTTATCAAACAAGGTGGTGGCACTAACGCGATACAAAGACAACGAGAAAAAGGAAAACTCCCCGTTCGTGAGCGTATTTCAGCACTGCTTGATAGCGGCAGTGACTTTCTAGAAATTGGTCAGTTTGCTGCGTGGCGTGTTTACGAGGAATCCGTTCCTTGTGCTGGTGTTGTGGCTGGAATCGGCCTAGTCGAAAATGTGCAATGCATGATCATCGCTAACGATCCCTCGGTAAAAGGGGGCACCTATTACCCCTTAACCGTGAAAAAACACCTACGTGCCCAAGAAATTGCCGAACGCTGCCATCTACCGTGTATTTATCTTGTCGATTCTGGTGGCGCTAATCTTCCACACCAAGCTGAAGTCTTCCCCGACAAAGACCATTTCGGACGTATCTTCTACAATCAAGCACGAATGTCTGCCAAGGGAATCCCTCAGATAGCCGTCGTTCTGGGCTTATGCACGGCTGGCGGTGCTTACATTCCAGCCATGGCCGATGTGTCGGTCATCGTTAAGCAGCAAGGGACCATATTTCTCGCAGGGCCTCCGTTAGTGAAAGCGGCAACTGGCGAGATTGTCAGCGATGAGGTACTTGGTGGAGCCGATGTGCACTGCAAGAAATCAGGCGTTGCCGACTACTACGCCAACAACGATCACCATGCACTGACCCTCGCCAGAGAAACTGTCGCCAGTACCAACCAACCCAAACTTGCAGTCCCAGAACCTGTTCTACCTCCCAGATACGACATCAGCGACCTTTATGGGATCGTCAATGCCAACCTTCGTTTGATATTTGATGCCAGAGAGGTGATTGCCCGCATTGTTGATGACTCCGATTTCGATGAATTCAAAGCCTTGTACGGCACAACCTTGGTATGTGGCTTTGCCCATATTTTCGGTAGACCGATCGGCATCGTTGCAAACAACGGTATCTTATTTTCAGAATCCGCACAGAAAGGCGCCCACTTCATTCAGCTGTGCGCGAAACGAAAGGTGCCATTGCTATTTTTGCAAAACATCACAGGTTTCATGGTCGGAAAAAAAGTGGAGTCTGAGGGCATCGCTAAGCACGGCGCAAAGTTAGTCATGGCAGTAGCGTGTGCAAATGTGCCCAAGTTCACCATCATTACTGGCGGGTCTTATGGTGCTGGGAACTACGGAATGTGTGGACGCGCCTATGATCCGACGATGATGTGGATGTGGCCCAACGCTCGAATCTCCGTTATGGGTGGTGAGCAAGCCGCAGGCGTCATGGCACAGGTTAAGCGCGACATTAAAACCCGTCGCAACGAATCATGGACGAGCGAAGAAGAGCTACAATTTAAACAGCCCATCATAGAACAATACGAAACTGAGGGGCATCCGTATTACGCCAGTGCTCGACTTTGGGATGATGGCATTATTGATCCGAAAGAGACACGAAACGTTTTAGGGCAAGCTTTATCAGCGGCACTGAACGCACCGATCGCTGACAGTGAATTTGGCATATTCCGTATGTAGGCAAATGAAGATGGCGAAAGAAAACAGCAACGAATCATCAATCCAAGCAGCGTTTAAAGAGGGTAAATCCCCGAGCGCTCTGCTTTGCCACATTGATTCTCGAGGCGTGGCGACACTGACGCTTAATCGAATCGACAAACACAACGCTTTCGACAATGACCTAATAAAATCACTCAATAAGCAGCTCAACAAGCTGGCACGCCTCGCAGCTATTCGTTGTTTGATACTGCGTGCCAATGGTCTGTATTTCTCATCAGGTGCTGACTTAAACTGGATGCAATCTATGGCCGAGCAAAGCGACAGTGAAAATAGACTGGATGCAGACAACCTTGCTCTGTTGATGCAGCGCTTAGACACCTTCCCACGCCCAACCATAGCGGTGGTTCAGGGCAGTGCTTTTGGTGGTGCATTAGGCCTGATCAGCTGCTGCGATATTGCTATTGGCACTGATAACGCACAGTTCTCTCTCAGTGAAGTTAAATTGGGCCTCGTTCCAGCGACGATTGCTCCCTATGTTTGCCGAGCGATAGGAACACGGCAGGCTCGGCGTTACATGCTAACGGCGGAAACCTTTGACGCTAGCGCGGCCCATAACTTAGGGCTTCTTCATATTCTGGTTAAGAGCGCTGCGGAAGCTGAACCCCAACCGGACAGCACGAAAAACCTCGTGCTCAAAGCGCAGATCGACGCCATTGTGAATATGATCTTAGCCAATAGTCCAAATGCACTGAAAGAAGCCAAAGCGCTCTGCCACTTATGCGAACATAGCGTCATCAACCAAGATCTCATTGACCAAACTAGCCAGTTGATTGCAGATATACGCACGTCAAAACAAGGCCAGGAAGGCGTCAGAGCGTTTCTCGCGAAGCGCTCGCCTGCATGGAGGCGAAACTAGATGACAGGCAAAGACGAGAGTTCAAAACCTCGCTTACCACATCACGTAAAAATTGTAGAGATGGGCGCTCGTGATGGTCTTCAAAATGAGCCCATGGTTAACACAAAGAGTAAAATTCAGCTTATCAATCGGTTGTCTGCCACGGGTTTGAAACATATTGAGGTTGGCGCTTTTGTGTCTCCCAAATGGGTTCCACAAATGGCTGATTCAAAACAGGTGATTGAATCCATAGAGCGTCGCCCAGATGTCACATACTACGCGCTGACGCCAAATCTAGTCGGCTTTGAACGGGCAATGGAATGCGGCGTTGATCAAGTTGCGATCTTCACATCCTGCTCGGAAGGGTTTTGCCAAAAGAACATCAACTGCTCCATTGAAGAAAGCCTAGAACGGTTCGTTCCGGTCATAGAAAAAGCCAAAACACTTAATGTTCCTGTGCGAGGGTATCTATCCTGCGTCATAGATTGCCCATACGACGGAGCAACCCCGCCACAGCAAGTAGCAAGAATGGCTACAACTCTTTATGACTTAGGTTGCTTCGAGGTATCTCTCGGCGACACGATTGGAACAGGGACTCCACTGCGTATTGAAGAGATGTTACAGGCCGTGCAATCCGCTATGCCAACCGAATCCATTGCAGTCCACTTTCATGATACTTGGGGACAAGCGCTCGCAAACATTTATCAAGCTCTCCAGATGGGAATTTCCGTTGTCGATAGCAGTGTCGCCGGACTTGGAGGCTGCCCGTACGCAAAAGGCGCAAGCGGCAATGTCGCAACAGAAGACGTGTTGTATTTGTGTCATCAGATGGGGATAGAAACCGGTGTTGATCTTGAGAAAATTGTTCATGCGGGCTGGGAGATCTGTCGAGCACTCAACAAGCAACCGACATCAAAGGTGTCACTTGCGATGATGAAGTAATGGTTCGATAAAACGAGGGTTCGACAGCATCAAAATTACCAACAGTCAAAAGCATCGAGCGACTAGAAGCGTTCAAAAACCTCACTAACATACTCCATGAATACCTTAACCTTTGGGATGTTGAGTCGATGCCTTGGATAGAGTGCGTAAACCTCTACGATCGGCATTCCCCAATCTTCGAGAAGTGGGATGAGTTCTCCGTCTTGAACGTCTTTTTCACACATGTAAGTGGGAATGATCGCCACGCCAACGCCATCAAGTGCCATTTGTTTCAGCACATGGAAGTCATCCACCATCATTTTAGGCGCGACCTGAAATTCGAGACTTTTATTCCCACACTCCAATTGAACTTTCCCCCTACTTTGAATACTGCTCATCAGTAACATGTCGTGCTGAGGCAACTCCTCGACGTATTCTATCAGCCCATTCTTCTCTAAGTACTTCGGGCTCGCATACACTTTTCGCTGTATTTTTCCGAGTCGTTTCGCAATCAGCCTTGAGTCTTCTAATTCCCCGATACGAATGACCATATCGTAGCCTTCTTCGATGAGATCAACACGTTGATTCATTAAACTAAGCTGCAGATTTACGTCTGGGTAATCAAGCATGAACTGCCCAAGCGTCGGCTTCAATAATTCGTGGCCAATTCCCACCGACGCACCAACACGGAGTTGTCCCTCGACTCTATTCAACACTTTCTCTACCGATGCTTCGGCAAGATCGACTTCGAGTTTGATTCGGCGACAATGCGCCAAGAACTCATGGCCTGCTTCCGTTAGATTTTGAGCTCGGGTTGTGCGTTCCAGTAACGTAATACCTAATCTATCTTCTAGACGGGAGACTTTCCGGCTTAGGTTCGCTTTTGGCATCGCCAACCAGTCAGCAGCCTTAGTAAAGCTGCCCGCATCGACCACGGCAATAAACAGCATCATGTCATTCAAATCTATCTTGCTATCCATTAATCCACACCACCTGCTTTGTCGGTTTCTTCATCGCTAACTGAACATGTCATCTCTCTTCTATGCATCAGACTATCGCAACTGTTGTTAAAAATGGAATTATCAAACCAATTAATGAGTATTTATTCGATCAATAACACAACCTAATATGAGTCCATCAACTGAAGAAATGAACGAAACAAAGGATTGAATGATGCAAATATTATCTAGAGACTCACTACCACTTGGCGGATTTGCTGGAATTGAAGAACACAGACTGGTAACTGACAGCCGAATATTCGGCGCTCGTAAATCGCCTCTAACTTTCGAAGGCATCGGAAACTTGGTATACATCGCCGACGCCAAATACAAACCTTTTGGTTCATCAGGCATGCACCCCCACAGCGAAATAGACATTATTTCAATTATCGTCAAAGGAAGGGTCAGCCACGAAGGGTCATTAGAGCATGGAAAAGACCTAACAGCCGGTGATGTTCAGGTACAAAGAGCGGGTGGCGAAGGGTTTTCCCACGATGAAATTAACCCAGACGGTACACAAAATAGAATGCTGCAAATTTGGGCGTTACCGGAAGAAAAAGGGCAACGCGCTTCTTACAAATCCTATCGACCAGCACTAAGTGGCTCTACAAGAATTTATGGTGGGGATAAAACGCAAAGTGACACATTCGATAGCGGTACCACCATCGATATTGTGAATTTGAACGCTGGCGCCCATTTTGAATCAGACAGTGAAGCATTAGTCTATGTCATTACTGGAGATGCTCGCATAAACAGCGCTAAGCCGCTAGATGACACAACCCAATCTATCAGCGAAGGCGACTTGGTTCGTAGCGAGGGGATATCTGTCGTAGCTGTGGATGAGACTCAATTGCTCGTTGTTCGTCACTAAATGGGATTGGAAACAAAATAAAGGACGCACGGTGCGTCCTTTATTAGAGTGTGATTAAGTTTAATCGCGATCTCATACCTTAATGAGCCAGTACTTTAATAAACTAGCACTTTAGATAGAAATCTTAATTAACCATTCTCCTGGTTTACTGCAGGCTTGATTTACGACCGCCTTAATTAAGTGAGCCATTTTGTTTTAGCATGGCTTCCAACTTCTCTAACGGCAGATACCCCGATACCAGTTCATCACCGATCAACATGGCTGGTGTACCGCGAATACCCAGATCCTTCATTAGATTGAAGTTTGTTGCCATCATTTCTGTGGTGAGTTTGTCTTCATTGTATTGTTTCTCTGTGCCTGTACGTTGCGCTACCTTAAAGACAGACACTTCATTATGAGAACCCGGTTTGCTGATCAGCATGTCGTGTACTTGCTGGTATTTTTCTGGTTGCTGCTGCCAAACGTTCAACGCGTAAGTTGTCGAATTCAACTTGCTTGGTAACTCTTTCAACGGCACAAGCAAGTTAACCACTTTGATTTTTTCAGGGTATTTGTCGACCAGTTCATACAGCACAGGGTCGAGCTTTTTACACCAAGGACAACTGTAGTCTGATACATTGACAATGGTGATTGCTGGCTCTGCCGCACCAAAAGATGAATGATTTGGGTTGTTGTAAATGTAGTCATGGTTCTCTTTTAACGCTTGTTCAAACACCGACTGTTCGCTTAAATACGCCACTAAGCTGCTGTGCAAGCCATCGATTAACGTTGGATTAGACTCTAGCATGGCGTTAATTTCTTCCAGTTTCTCACTTTGAGATTGTGCTAAGGCCATTGGAGAAACCAATAATGCTGAGACGATTGCGGTTACTATTTTCAATTTCATTCTATATTCCTAAATTCTTCAGTTGAGCTAAACGATTCATTACCAGTTGGCGAGCCATAAACGCGCGTAAAGCCCTGGTGGCGTCGTTATTCCAGTGGTGATTGATTTCACTTCACCGTTATTAACAATGGCGATAGTCGGGGTCACCGATACTCCCCATTGCCTAAAAATGTCACTTCGTTGGTCATTCATGTTGTCGAACTGATAGTCATGAGCATCCAAGTATCGTGCGACTCTATTGTCTTCGCCAGAAGCCCCTGATACCGCAATCACATGATAAGAATCCCCTACACTGTTGACGGTCGGAGAAACAAACTTGCAGACACTGCACCATGTCGCCCAAAAATAGACAACCACTGGCTTTTCTTTGCTCATTTCTATGACATCAATATGCTCACCAGACAAGGTGATGCCTTCTAGACTTGGGATCACATCCAAAGACACATCTTTCATACGCCAAAGGTCTACAGCGACCGACATGACCACAAAGATAGCGGAGTACATTAGCACTTCTTTTATCCAGTACTTGAGACCCCGTTTCTTTTTCACTTTCGGATTACTCGCCATTATCAGCCTCCACTTGCTACGCGTATAGCGTCAATGACAACTTCACTGCTTAGAACAACAGGGAGTGGGATGCCGTTTGGCGCTGCTGGTCCATAAACAATGTTGAAAGGAACACCAAAACGACCGTTGGATTGCAAATAGGAGGTGACATTCTCGCTCGGTCTTGTCCAATCCCCTTTCATCGGGATCACGTCGGCATGTTGAAGTGTGCTGTACACCGGGTCTTGCAGAATAACCCCAACTTTGTTGGCTTTACAGGTTATGCACCAGTCAGCCGTGACATCCACAAACACCGTTTTTCCTTGGGCGACATAGGTTGAAATATCATCGGTCGACAAATTAACCCAATCAGGATCTGAAGGGAGTGGGCTAGCCCATTTCTCAGCCGTGACGCTTGCCAAGATCATTCCACCCGCAAGAAGCAGCACCATTGCACCACCTGTCCAGGCTGCAGCCTTTTCGCCATGCACTTTTAACACTCGAACAAACAGCGTCACCAATGCCGCGATGGCAATGACATACAACCATAGAACAGGAATATGATTAGTCAAAAGCGTGAGCAACCAAACACTGGTTAGTAGCATCATGACACCGAACAAAGTCTTCACTTTGTTCATCCATGCGCCAGGTTTTGGTAGCGCTAACGCGATGGATGGAAACAGAGCAACCAGTATCCAAGGCAAGGCCATTCCAAGCCCTAATGCGAAGAAAATGGCGAACATTGTGGGTGTATTTGTCGCAAGTGCAAACGCGACGGCCGTACCCAAGAATGGCGCGGAACATGGCGTAGCGAGCAATGTGGCGAACATACCCTGAGTGAAATGCCCTGCGTAGGAATCGTCGCCTTTTGATGCTAGCCAAGTATTGGTGTTTGACGACAAACGAATTTCGAATAACCCCAGCATATTGGCGCCAAACAGAGCAGTAATGAGAATCATCAAACCAATGAACCATCCGCTTTGAAACTGTATCCCCCAACCGACTGCACTGCCAGTCAATTTCAATACGGCTAAGAATGTCGCAATCAATAAGAACGAAACAATGATGCCGCTTGAAGACGCTAAGAACTGTAGTCGAATCTGCTTTCGGTTGAGAGAACTGGCGGAAACAGCACTACTGAGTTTCATTCCCAGCACAGGCAAGACACATGGCATGATATTCAGGATCAACCCACCGATTAATGCAAAGACAAACATCTTTCCAATCGACACGTCATTCGAGACCTGCGTAAACTGACCATCTACAGCCGTAGCAGCAATTTCCGTAACAAAGTCCTCATCTTCGATTGTGATAAGAATACGTTCGTCACTCAATTCAGGCTCACCTAACCAACTCGTCACCTTCAAGGTGGCAACCAGCTTGTCTCCATCAGTACGAACGATTGGTCTAGTGAAGGCAGAATCTGCAACCGCTTCGGAAGGGCCATCAACAAGAATGTTAGGCGATTTCCAACCCAACGCTTTAGTGGCGGTGACTTGAAGTAAACTTTGATTCGCGTCCCATGTTGCCGTCACTTCCTGAATCAGGGGAGACGCTTTCGGTACTTGGCTAACCCCCTGAGCATGTATGTGCATTGCTTCATCAGAGATCAATAACTCTGACGGCACAAAGCTGAGATCGATTGGGTAATCCGTCAACACGCAAACGGTCGTGCATGATGAAAGCGTTAACGTAGATTTGAAAACGACTGGCGCATTCATGTCTTCCACGTGGAGCGTTATAGGGAAAACCACTCGTTCTTTATAACCGAGTGTCTCGATTCCCAATAGGCTGAACCGTTTGGGGTATGGCCACAACCAATTAACATCGGTCACATTCGTGGACGCATCCCACTTGATGCTCGGGGCGATTCCGCCCTCACCTGGGCTTCGCCAATAGGTTTTCCAGTCGTCTGAAAGCTTAACTTCAAGAAACCCTTCAACGGTCTTGTTTAGCTCGTCCACTTGTCCCGTCACAACATAACGAACGTCAACAGGAGGATGGTTCGGGTTATTTAACCAACCCGTACTAGTTTGCTGCGCGTGAGCAGTCAGCGTAAATGCACTGCACATGAGAAAGAACAACCGGAAAAAGGTTGAACGGGCAGCGGTATAAAATAATGGCATGTCATTTCCTTAGAAAATAAAGATGGATCAATTCGCTGGCAAAGCCAGTAAGTCGATGTTTATTCGCTAAAAATACAAAGCCTTAGATGTGTCCGCCGTTTGGGGACTATGGGTTCGGTCAAAGACGAATAACTGTCTCGCCCGACGACCGTTAATGAAAGCAAAAACAGCGCAACAAGGAACATAATGAGTGGATAATCGTCCACCTGATGTTGATGAATGTTGAGCAAATGTTTGGTCAACTCACACTCTTCACTCAGGTTGCTGTGTTGAACTTGAGGTGTCGTGACGTCCAGATCAGAGCCTTGATATGATGCTGGAACAGTACTCTGAACAGATTGTTGACTAGATGGCAGAGCAGACTGTTGTAGCGACTCTGAACCATTTAAATTGTAGCTAAGCTGGCACACACTGAAGATGCCGGAATTTTGCGCCACGCAGACAAACACGACCCACCATACGATCGCAAGCGACCATCGGGCTAATCTGTATTTGTGTCGAGGAGTATTCATAGCTTCAACTATCAAAAATGGTGACGTGTATTGTTATGGTTTCTATAGGAC
>NZ_MCWZ01000280.1 GCF_002877365.1 Vibrio sp. 10N.261.55.A7 | reverse complement strand
ACGCAACACCATCAAAAGGGAATATCTATGAAGACGTTACACATCAGTGCAGGACTTAAACTTACCGAAAAAAGCGATCGTGCCTTTGCTATTGAACAATTAACGCAGCTTGTTGAGCAAACCAATAAGGAAGCAGGTTGCCAATACTTCGAATTGCTCGCACACAAAGACGATCCTCGCTCCTTCACGCTTTGGGAACGTTGGGACGACGAACAAGCGCTGACTCGCCATTTCAATCAGGAACATACCAAGTCGTATCTACAACACAATCTCACCGAGGTTGTCTATATTGAAAAACTGCACGCACTTTAGGAAGAGATGATGATTAGAAAAATTGTTTTTGGCGTTCTAATGTCTCTTGTCTTGTCCAGCTTGATGACATTATGGGTGACCTGGTTAAACCTCGGGTTCGTCGCCAATTTCACACTGTTTTGGGGAAAGGCATTTGTTTTAGCGTGGCCAGCAGCCGCACTTATTTCAATTGTGTTTAGCCCTTATGTTCACACATTGACCGCGTATTTACTCGACAACAATAAAAAGGAATGTTTATGAGCAACGCAGCACTAACCAGACACCATTACCCAGAGCTTGGGGAGGCTGTAGGCCCGTATGTTCACGCCACTTCCTTTCAAAATGTTCTCTACACATCGGGCCTAACGGCCTTTGGGAGTTCTACTCAAGATAAGGACATTTCTCAGCAATTGGTTACGGTATTTGACCAAATTGAGACAATTACTCGGCATCACAACGTAGATTTGGACGCGATCATTAAAGTGACGATCTTCATTACCGATCTCACAACCCTGCACCAAGCAAGAGACGCACTGATGAAGATCTACGGCGGAAAATTCCCAGCAAGCTCTCTGGTTAAAGTGGATGCACTCTTTCACCCAGATTTACTGGTGGAGGTAGAGGCCGTTATCGCATTAGCTGAGTAAAGATGTAACCCTGAGGCTCATCAACTGATAAATAAAAATCTCACCAGAAGAGGAGCATCGCTTATGTTCCTCTTCTTTCACTTTTCTCATCAGCTCAATCTCCAACATTTTTGCCCAAGGAATCGAGTGCACGGAGTTTCAATCTGACCTCTTCATCTGTAAAGTACGCCCATTGGAAAATAGACAAGATGTCAAGGGAACCCATCACTTTCCCTAAGCCTGTTTCTGGCGAGACGAACGGCAATCTTGTGAGTATTAGCCACAATTAGATTAGTAAGCAAAAAACAAAGACGAGAGAAAAACCGATGAACAATGAACAAGCAGTAATTGATAACCTAGCGGACCTTGAGCAATTTCTCATCGCGGTTGAGAATGGTGGCTTTGGCCTAGAGGGCGTTGCTGGAATTGGCATGGCCACCAACAATACTGATGGTCGTCACTTTGTTGCGGTATTCGATAATGCAAACAATCTGTTGCTGGCTCGCTGGGTGACGCAAGAGATTTTCGAAACGGGTAAAGAAATGGTTCGTAATGGGCCGAAAAAGCACTGATAGATAACCAAAGACTTTCTCGCTATTTCCCCTAGCCTTGATATCAATATTGAGGCTAGCATTTAGCACGATCAATACAGCGACTCTCCTCGCCAACCAAATCATTTACATCCTTTCTCGATGTGCGGTAACAAACCTCCAACAGCATTGATACGCACAGATATGATAAACTTAGCGCTATGGAACGTTCACTCTTAGATGCTATGGCCAACAATCTTTATACGAATATCGACCTCAATTTGCTGCGTGTTTTTAGTATTCTTTTTCAAGAAAAAAACATGAGATTGACGGCGACTCGACTATCTGTCACCCAACCAGCCATCAGTAAATCACTCAATAAATTGAGACTGAATTTTGAAGATGACCTATTCGTAAAAAGCAGTAAAGGCCTCACACCAACCCCTTATGGTGAGGAACTTTATTCCACAATTTCGCCTATTTTAGACAGCCTAGAAGTCAGTTTAAACAACCGACAAGAGTTTGATCCTAAAGAACTGGCGGGCATGCTGACCATTGCGATCTCTCCTCGATTGATGAGCGCTATTTCTTCAAAAATGTTTCTGCAGATTAATCAAAGCGCGCCGAACCTCAAGGTGACGTTTAGAACGTGGAATCAGAATACCCAAAACGAAATTGAAAATGGGGAGATTGATTTGGGCATCAGTTATAGCAGTGACTTCGCACTCAAATCATTGGTTTCACAAAAAGTCGGGAGTGATCACCTGCATTTAATTTGTCGAGAAGGCCACCCGCATCAAGGCGATACCATCTCTCTACAGGAAGCAACGAAATACCCAATCGGTCACATTTTGACGCCTAACTGGAATGACAAAACAACCACACCAGAATACGTCGCTGAAAAGCATGGTGTAAAACTTAACGTTGCTCTAAGTTCTGAGCTGCCATTAGTCATACTCGAAGCGGTTCAATTTAGCGATATGATTGCACCCGTCTCTCGCTTTTCAAACTACGAGCAACTCAAAAACATTCGAATCATCAAACTGGATCTAAGTGAAGACATCGTATCACCCGATATCTACAGTTACTTCCACAATAAAAATGACAAAACAGAGAAAATACACTGGTTAATGAACATCGCTAAATCTGTTCTTCCAGAGGAGTAGCCCGTAGCAAACCGCTGTCGGGGAAACAATATCGTTGAATCAGTCCCAAGAAAGTCTGATCACGCACAATAAAGATTGGTCGTTTTTAGCTACATCAAGTCAGGCGGGACAGTTAAGCTAAAGCACTTCTGCCCCAATATCATTTAGAACATAAGCTCACAAGTAATCCGTTAATATGAATCTCAGATACATAATCCTAATACCTATATTTTCCCGAAATACATAGCGGATTTCTGTTCGTAGGATCTATTCAAGAAGAAAGGAGAATATGTTTCGTAAGAAGAGCTCTGTTATATCGACTGCCTCATAACCAAAAGAAGTTCCAATATTGAGAATCATGATTTGAACAGAACTATCTAAAGTTGGATATTTCTCGTTGTAACTTAATGACTGATAACATGAAATTTTGGCTGAAAGGATTGATGGAAATAACTGATTTGAGTAATGTCTTAAAATTAAACTAAATCAGCATCTTACCTTGCGTAAATAAGTAGCATGTACCAATCTTATTTCATAAGCATGGATAAGGATTGTGTATGCCCGCAAGTTCAATGAAAAACAAAGGGGTGGTGGGGAAAGTCCTACTGCCTTCTTTGCTCATAAATCTTCTCTCTCTCGCCGTACCGTTAACGGTTTTACAAATTTACGATCGTATCTTACCTAACCAGAGTTATGGGACTGCCACTCTGTTATTAGCAGGTGCGACGTTGGCTGTCGCTATGGAAGCGCTCATCCGGTTTGTGCGAACTTGGCTTTTGTCTGCCGCGGCCAGCAATACTGAGAAAGCGACTTATCAAACCTTGGTTGAAAGAGTAACAACGGCTTCATCAGGCCATCTTCGCCACATTGGTGTTGGCGGCGTAGAAGAGGGGCTGGGTTCAGTATCCAAAGTTAAAGATTGGTATTCCGGCGGTGTGATTGCAGGCTTTATTGATTTGCCTTTTGCATTGATCTTCTTGGGCTTGGTGGCTTACATCGGTGGTGAGCTGGTGGCAATACCTTTGGCAGTTTGGCTGATTACTCTCGGAATTGTTTGGTTATCTTCTATTCGCGTTAAAAGTCTAAGTGAAGAAGCTTCCCAAGATGAGCAGGAGAGAAAAGCCTTCTTGATTCTTCTTAGTCAAACCATTCAGGGCATTAAACGGCAGGCCGTTGAGTCTCGAATCTTCAATCAGTTTAAATCCCTCAATAATGTTCGTTCTCAGTCTAAAGCGAGAGAAGAAGAACAGAATGCCTTCGCCCAAGAGTGTATTCAGCTTGCCGCATTAGCGACGTCAGTTTTACTCGTGATTACTGGCAGCTTGTGGGTGTTAGATGGCCAATTGACCACAGGTGGGTTGGCAGCATGTTCTATCTTATCGGGTCGAGCGGTTGCACCGTTAAGCGCTCTGGTTGGCGTTCGAATCAAGCTTAATTCAATACACAGTGCCAATCAGGCAATAGAAAAATTGAGCGACTTGTCACTATCGGAGTCTTCAGATTCTGAGCAAGCTGAGAGCCACGTATCTGACTTTGAGACCTTGGAAATCAAGCAAGCGACCGTTGAAAGATACGGTGAACTCGCTCATGCAGATGTCACACTAAATAAAGGTGAGTTGGTATTGTTAGAGAGTGAGGATCGCCATACCAACAGTCATTTATTGTCGTCGATTGCAGGTATTGATGATCTAAAATCGGGTGAGTGCTTCATTAATGGAGCTGCCGTTTCAATCGCATCCGTAACCAATATTGCGGCTTACTGCGGCGTTAAAGGGCAGTTAGTGTCAGGGACTATTCTCGACAACTTGTGTGGGTTTGATCCTGAGAGAACACATAGCGCCAGTGACTATGCTAAGCGTTTGGGTTTAACCAAGGAAATTACTCGATTACCGGATGGGCTAGAGACACAAATTGGCCATACAAGTGCGTCTCTGCTGAGTATGGGCAACGTGAAAATGCTCAATATCGCGACTCAACTGGCAAGTGATAAACCCATTATCATGTTAGAAAGGCCAGATTCTTCACTTGATTTAGATGCCCTTGGAAATCTAGCTAAAGTGTTGGAAGAAGAAGTGACGGCAGGACGGACGATACTGATGGTGAGCTACCATTCTAAACTTCGCGAATTAGCTAATCGAATCATTACAGTGGAACGTCGAGCTATTGCGGCCGAAAGCGAGAACAACCAGGAGGCTATCGTATGAATCGTTTAGATGCTAGTGACCGTTCAGATACGAGCAACCGTGCAGATACGAATGGTCGACAAGAGGTGATGAACCATTTAGAAAATGAAAGCCTTTCGGTTCTTAAACAGTTGGAAGTGAATGCGAATATCCAGTTGTTCGCACATCAATGGGTCGATGAAAATGGGATTGAATCAATCGACGATATGTTTGCCCTGTTCGATAGGCTTGCATTGCCCTATCGCTTGGTTGCCAACCTAGATGAAGTTGGCGAACATAAATTGGTTTTACTGGTGCTTGGTGAAAGTGAGCTGGTCTCTGGTCATTTAGAATCCAAACAATTTGTTTCTTTTAACGCCAATGACGACATCACCGATGTCCCGCAGTTTTGCATCGTTATCGAAGGTCCA
Organism: Vibrio sp. 10N.261.55.A7; assembly: GCF_002877365.1. Taxonomy (GTDB): domain Bacteria; phylum Pseudomonadota; class Gammaproteobacteria; order Enterobacterales; family Vibrionaceae; genus Vibrio. Next base: position 31,898 of record NZ_MCWZ01000280.1, on the reverse strand, counting down.
CCATTGGAGAAGGCTTCTCCTGATTGGGTTGGCGAAAGGTTACATGCGTTTCGTCCCATCATTCCTAAATTGTTGCTAGTCAGTTTTATCACCAACTTATTTGCACTTGCCGTCCCCTTCATCACAATGTCGATTTATGACCATGTGATTGGTGGCGATGCAGGGCATGAGCTGCAAGGTATCGCCATTGGCGCGGCCTTGTTGTTTGTCATGATGGGTTGGTTAAGAACATTGCGCAGCCGAGTGTTTTCTTCAGTTTCAAACCGAGTGAGTCGTGAGATCTCTCAATCCCTCGTGCAGCGGCTGCTTCGAAATAGCTATGCTCAAAATCAGCAAACAGCCTCTTCTAGTCAGCAAAACCAAGTGATGTTGTCGGAGCGTATTTCAGGTGTGTTATCGGGGCCATTAGGAAATGCGCTGTTTGATCTGCCATTCGTTCTAATTTTTGTACTCGCGATTGGTGTATTAGGCGGATGGTTGGTGCTGGTTCCTCTAGTCTCTTTGGTTCTTTATTACTTGCTAGCAAAACGTTCGATACGCTCTAGCAGCAAGCGCTCAATGCAATCGACGGTAGCAGGTACGAATCGTCAAAACATGACTAATGAGCTGTCATCTAAGCTTGCCTTTATTCGCAGTGCTGGATTCTCAGAGCACTGGATTCAACGTTTCAAAAAAGCCAATCTTCTTGCTTCAACAGTGACTTTCAATCAATCGGTTCTCCAGAGTCGGTACACCTCGATTTACTATTTCATTAGTGTTGGTTCGACATTAGCTGTGATGGGATTAGGGATAGGGCTCATTTTTGAACAAGTAATGACCCCCGGTGGCTTGATTGCTTCAATGATGTTGATATCTAAGGTGACGGGGCCTGCTCAGGTGTTGGCAAACAGCGCGATGCGTTTTAATAGCTTTAATCAATCTAAGCTGCAAGTGAACCGTATTTTGTCTCAGCCGTCCGAGCGGGAATTCAGTTACCAGCATCATCCGTTACCGACAGTAGCGCCTAACTTGAAATTAGACCAAGTGACACTGCGTTATCCTAAACAGAGTCGCCCCGCCTTGAGTGGTGTGAGTTTTGATATTGAAGCGGGTGAAATTGTTGCGATTACTGGCCCTTCAGGAAGCGGTAAATCAACATTGATCGAAGTACTGTCTGGCTTACAGCCTATCCAAAATGGCATGGTCGAGCTTGAAGGCGTTAACCTCGTTCAATACGACCCGCAACTCTATCGTCACTGGTGTTTCATTCGAGCCGCTTATCCTGATTTGCTTACGCTGAGTATTCGAGAGTGGCTAAACGACGGCCATAAAGTCGAAGATCAGAAAATGATCTCTGCGATTGAAATGGTCGGCGGAAAGCGTTGGTTCGAGACATTGTCTGGTGGGCTAGATACCTCCATCAGTAGTATTCAACCGGATAGCCTTTTTGACATGTTGTCTGGCAGTGTTGCGCAGATACTCATTGATGCAAAAGCGCTGGTTTATGATTACCCAATGTTCTTAATGGATAACCCTGTGCCTGATGCTCATCCAAACGCTAAGCGTATATTTGGTGAGTTTGTGCAATCGAAAAAAGGAAAAGCAACGGTGATCTACACTTCTCACGATCCGGATTTAATCAAGCTTGCCGATAAAGTCGTGGTGTTAAATGAAGGTGCTGTGGTTTATGCAGGCCCATTAGAGGCTGAGCAACCTTCAGAGCCTCAAACGTCTCAAGAACAATCGCTCTCTCAAGAGCCGTCTGTTCAACAAGATGCAGCCCCACAAGAACAATCAGAGTCTAAGCAAGGAGTCGCTAATGGCTAAACAACCTATCGAGAAGGGCAAGCGCTACGGTGAACTTGTTGAATCACAAAATACGGCTCGTACATTGGCATTGGCGACGTGGTCAGTTGCCTTGTGTGTTATCGCTTTTGCCACTTGGTCTGTCGTCACCCAAGTTGATGAAATTGCCAAAGCCAAAGGCGCAGTAATTCCAGAAGGCGAGAAGCAAGTACTACAAAGTGCGATTGGCGGTAAGTTAAAGCAAATTCTCGTTAAAGAAGGCCAGCTGGTTGAGAAAGGTCAGCCTCTTGTTGAGTTTGATGCGACCTTCCAACGTACCGCTCTTGAAGAATTGAAATCTCAACAAGTGACGCTTCTAGCCAGTGTGGAACGTATGAATGCCTTGCTTGAACAGCGTGAGCCAAATCTTGCTGAGTTTGAGGTCGATTATCCAGAGATCGTTAGTCAACAAAAAGCGCAGTTGAATGCACAAAAAGCCCTCTATTTTCAAAAGCGTGTGGTACTTGAGAAAGAGAGTGAACAAATTGCAGAGCAGCTTCGTAGTGTAGAAAAATCACTACCTAGCTACGAGAAAGAGCTGAATGCGACCAAGCAAGAGTTGAACATACTGGAGAAGGGTTATAAAGCGGGCAATATTTCACGTTTACGTGTGCTTGAAATGCAACAAAAACTGGCCAGTATCGAACAAAAAATCGAAGAAGCTCGTGGTAAGAAAGCTGTGTTAATCAAGCAAGCAGACAGCACTGAACAAAAAATTGAACAGCTTTTGGCAGAGGCGAAGGCGAAAGTCAGCGACGATCGCTCTAAAGCCGTATCGGACTTATCAGCACTGAATGCCAGAGTTCGTTCAAGCCAAGCTAAATTGACGAATACAATGTTGGTGTCACCGCTACAAGGCTTGGTGCAAAGCCTGCCAAGCACGCAAAACGGTGGTGTTATTCAGCCGGGTGGCACTGTGGTTGAAATCGTTCCTGTTGGTGGGAAAGCTGACTTTAAAGCTCGTTTATCGCCAAGAGATATTGGTTTTGTGAGTGTAGGGCAGCCGACTCGTATCAAGATTGATGCGTTTGATTACAGCCGCTTTGGCGCGTTAAAAGGAGCGGTTGAGAGTATTTCACCGACCACCAGTCAAAGCGAGCGTGGCGAGATCTATTATGAAGTCGTAGTGTCGGTTGATACGCCATACTTTCGCGATAACCCAGAAAGCTTTTCTATTTTGCCTGGTATGACGGGCGAAGTTGACATTACAACGGGTGAGAAATCTGTATTCCAGTATTTATGGAAACCGATCTACACCAATGTCAGTGTCGCATTTGGTGAAAGGTAATCGTTATATAGAGTCGTTGAGAGTAAACAAATAACAACAGCAAATAATAAAAAGGGAGCACATCATGTGCTCCCTTCTGTTTAGTCTCGTTATCGGTTAACTATTTGGATCAATGTCCGGTAGCCCGTCTACGTCGTTGTGATGATGATGCTCATCATCTTGGTTATGGTTGATGTTTGCATCATGGTGTTCCAGCGCGTCTGACATATCCAAGTGCGCTTGGTCATGGGTTACTGCATCTGGTTGGTCGACTTGTGCAAGTACGATATCCATGTCCGCAGGTTGGTCGTGAACCGTTGTCGATGTCGCATCGGGTTTAATGCCCAGAGCATCCAGATAAGCGGCAGCACCATGGTGGCTCGTTTTCTGGTCAGGTTCTTGGTGAGCGTGCTGGGTCAAATCTAGATAACTGTCATCGCTTTGCGTAACTGTAAAGTCTGCTTGCGAAGCCATGTCAGGTTCGTCATGTTGCACAGGAGGCGGCGGTGGTGGAGCAGGGTGTGAGGAATGGGCGATAGGAGTTATTGTCATATCGACCACCTCGGTACCTATATTCAGTTTACCGCTATGTCCCGGCCCGTGGCTGAGTATCTGGATGTTCACATGGGCGACTACTTCGTCTTGATTTGTCCCTTGCAATGCCACTTCAAATTTGTCCTCATGCTGGCCGATTCCCGAAGCGCTACCATGTGGGCCGGTATGAACCTGAGCTTGCTCTTGATAATGTAAGTGACCAGTTTGAGGATCAATAGTTAATGTTCCATATTGCCCATGGTGGCTGGTGACATACTGTCCACTAGGTAAATGGATTCGCCAACCGCTTTGTGCTGTTGGTACCGGAGTTAAAGATGGTAGCAGTGGCGGTACGCCAAGCGTGCCAGATACTTGATGGCTTCCCGATGGCGGCCTGACAATGATAGGTTCAGGTATAGCGCTTGCAGCAAAACCTTGGCTACCTGCGGTATTACCGTGTTCGTCAGTCATTGTTGCTTGTACATTAGAACCCGGATGAACTTCAATTTGTATTCCATGCTGAAGACTGTGAGCATCTAATACATGATCCTGTCCGTTAACGACAAGATGCTCACCGATTTTGGCATCACCAGGAGGTGTGACGGTTGCTGTGATCGTATTTGCATGGCCTCGGGCAATTTCAGCTTTGCTGTATAAGTTGTCTGCCCCTGCGTTTTCAAAAGTAATCGTAGGAACGCTAGCCTGTGTATCGACTTGGTAAGTAACATCTGCAGTGGCATGAGCGCTATTACCTGCGCTATCTGTTACCGCTATTGATGCCTCTATTTTTTGGTCAGCATCGGCAAGGAGTTCACTTCCAGGGACGGCAATCGAATAGCGTCCTTTTGCATCTACAACGCCAGTATGTTGTTTCCCATTCACGTCTAAAGTAACAATGTCGCCCGCATTAAAATCACCAGAAACGGTTCCTGTGATATCAACAGATGAATTGGATTCTTGAGCGTTAACCACGTTATCTGCGGTGATAGGGTTGGTATGGATGCCAACATGTATTTGTGTATCAAGAGTGAAGTTCAATGAGGTACTGGCCGACACATTTCCGGCAGTGTCAGTCTGCCTCACGCTAACGGTGTTTGTACCTTGTTGTGGCGTAAAGCTTGACGTCCATGTATGCCCGTTGTCAGTGGAATACTCAATCGTTGCACCTGCTTCTTGTCCGCCAATAGTTAGCGCGCCATCGCTGGTGATTAAATCAGAGGTATTACTTCCCGTATCATGAGTTAAGCCAATGGTCAGTGGGGTAACTACAGTATCAACATGTATTGCAAGTAGTGATGATGTTGCAGGTAGCACTGACGAAGGAGCCAATGCTTTGGCGGATAGATTATGATCACCATTCGATAAGCTGCTCACTGCCACACTATACTGCCCCGAGCCATCAGACACCGCATGCCCAATAGGTGTGGAGCCATCATAAATAGTGACTTGTGAGTAAGGAATATCCGTGTGTCCGGTGATTGTTGGTGTACTGTCTTTAGTGAGGTTATCGGTATCGGAGGTGCCAGTATCACTAGACGCCGCTAAATCGACAGTGACTGCATTATTTGGCGGAGTGTTTGTCCCAGTTGGTAAGCTTGGTTGAGCCGTCGTAATCTGTGGATTAACAGGCACCGTTGTTGAAATTGTTGGTTGTTGTCCTGGAACAACGGAAACATGACCGTTGGCGTCAAAAGTAATGAACTTCGACGATTCACCACCATGATTATCCGCTACTTTTACTTCAAATACATCGGTTCCGTGATATGTGTGTGTAGCCGCGTTATAACTCATTCCTGCAACTGAACCATTGGCTGTATACACATACGCGCCAGAGTCGGGATCGACCGAGAGTGAACCGAATTGCCCTGTTGAACTGACGACAGAGAAGGTATGAGTGTCGTTTGCATCAACATCAGTTTCGGTAAGTGTACCCGTTGTTGGGGTTATTTGGGTAACGGATAGAAAAGGCTCATCATTGGTACCAACGACGGTTATGACTATTTGGTGTTTATCTCCTCCGCGAGAAAACACTTCATAGGTGACTTGATGTTTTTCGCCCTCAGCAAGTCGATTTAAGTTGTTATTCGGAACCGAGTAAGTCCAATCGCCAGCTCGGCCAATGCTTAAACCACCTCCAAATTGATCATTGACCGCATGAACATTTCGGCTGGCAACGAATTCACTTTCCCCTGCGTCAGGGTCAGAAACAATTAACACCCCAGATACTGCCACGGTATGTTGCGCATCACCTTGAACATGGACATCTTCTTGCACTGAGCCTGTATCGTCCACTGAAAATACTGCGGCATCATTGACTGCTGCTAATGTGGTACTTGCACTCGTGTGTGCCACTCCACCATGCCCATCGATAACATCATAAGAAAAATGTACTTGCCCGTTATAGTTGGATTCTGGATGGAAGTTAAATGTCCCATCCTTGTTATCAACAATGACACCGTGATTAGCGACTAAATTGGTTATGTTTAAGTGCCCTATGTCGTTGTGATCGATGTCTGTAGCATTTGAAAGAAGATCGGACTTGTTCAGCTGAATATCGGTATCTTCTATTCCTGGGGCTAATTTAACAGCAGCTGATACCACTGGTGCATCATTGGTACCTTGAACGGTCACAGTGAGCAATTGGCTGGCAGTACCATCTAGAGAATGGACGGTGTGGGTCTCGGTAAATGATTCACCGGCACCGAGTTTTTGTACTGTATCGATGGAGTTATCAATGGTGTAGCTCCATCCTCCATTAGCACTGATCTTGAACTGACCATGGTGTGCGGTATTGATTGTTTCGGCTTGCAGATAAGATTGGTCATGGTCAGGATCAACCACCTGTAAACGCCCGCCAGCATAGAGGTTCGTTGCACTCGCGGGAACAAAGTGTTCTTCAGTAACAGATTGATTAGCAGGCAATGAATTTGGCATCGAAACATGAATTTGTGCGTTGCTGTCTTCTCCGGTTACTTTAACCATCACCGTTAGGGTTTGCCCATCTGACGTTTTTATCTCGTATGGGAAGTCTTTCGATTCGCCAGCATGCAAACTCGCGACAAGGTCATCCGCGTGACGGTTTAATGCGCCTTGTAACCTGAATTGGTAAGAACCATCGGGCCAAATATCAAATGTGCCAGGGGCGTACCCTTGTCCTATGTACTGTCCACTGAATACAAACTGGGTATTGTCGCCAGTATCTGGATCGACTAATTGTAATCTGCCACCATAGGCGTGTTGTGCGCTATCAAGTGCTTGTGTTTCTGTCATCTGAATAACGTTGGAAGCAAGCGTGGCTTTATCGTCTGTGCCGACCATAGTAATGGTGGCAATGGCAGGGGTTTGCCCACCATGATTATCGTCAACCATATAATGCACGGTAAGGTCTGACTTTTGACCTGCGCTCAAATGTTGAAATGCTGAACTATGACTATCAATAATCAGTGTGTGCCCATCTGGCGCGATGCCAACACCAACAGGAAGTGGTCCAGTATCTCCCTCAAAGGTGACCTGAATCTGGCTGATGGCTAATGGATCGCCGTCTACATCAGTCGCAGTACCAAGCAAGTTTACCGAGTGATGTGAATCTGTATCTTCCGTTATGCTGTCGGTGATTGGAGTGACATCAGGGTTATCGTTCACAGCCGCTAAGCTAGTTGTAGCCCCAGTGTGCGTAATACCACCATGTCCATCCTTCACATCATAAGTAAAATGGACTTGTCCGTTGTAGTCTTTCTCTGGCGTATATGAAAAGCTACCGTCAGAGTTAGTCGCAATAGAACCATGGTCAGCATGAAGGTTAGCAATAGAAAGTTTGCCTGAGTCGTTAGTATCAACATCTACAGTATTTGCAAGCAACTCGGTTGTCGTGATGGTTTGTGCGAGGTCCTCTTTTCCGCTGTTGAGCTGTACTTCTGAAGAGCAGTACGGGCGGTCATTGTCGCCATGAATGGTGATATGAATATCGTGAGTAGTGCCATCAGCCGATTTAACGGTGACAGTATCCGTTATTGATTCACCTTGACCGAGGCGATCAATCTGTCTACCTGTTGCGTCTTGACCGATGGAAGCATAATAGCTCCAGTCTCCATTACTCTGAAGTATGACTTGCCCATGAGAACCTTGATAAATACCGTTTTGGGCGTGACTCTCACCAGTATCTGTATCGATTATTGTCAGGTGACCATCGGTGTGTATTTCGTCGTTCCATAATTTACCGATGTTTCCATGCATATGATCTGGTGAACGATCATCGACACTGCCGCCAGACATCGTACCGTCTGGTGCTGTATAGGTGTGGCCCTCATGAACATCACCAGTATCTGTTCCTGCAATTTTTGCGGCGTCGCTAACAGCATCTATGTGTAGAGTATTCGTCGCTTTTTGGGAATCTGTATGCCCATCATTGACGGTGAACTTAAACTGAACATCTCCGTTAAAATCCGGAGCAGGAACGAACTGAAGCTTAGCAATATCGGCAGTCGTAATACTCTGACCTGCAGTGATATCGTGCCCATCGAGTACGAACTTACCTTGAGCTGCTGGTGGCAGATCAATGATAGCGATTGAATGCAGCGTATCGCCAGTGTCGACGTCGGTAAACCCGAACTGACTCGCTTGCATTTGATAGTGTGTATCTTCCGTGCCGTTGCTGAGAACCACTTTGCTGACTGTTGGTGCGTCATTGGTCCCGACGACATCAATATTTAAGTCATAAGCGGTACCATCGAAGCTATGTACGCGATAAGTGACCGTTTCAACTTGCCCTTGTGCTAGGTGTTGAAGAGCCGCATTGTCGACGCTATATCCCCAATTACCCGCACTATCAATTCGAAGCATTCCACCAAATGGGTCGTGAATGCGAGTCTCACCAAATTGGCTGTATTGGAACTTATCTTCGCCGCTGTCTGGGTCGATTACTTGAAGTTGCCCGTTGGCCAGTTCAGTTGTTGTGCCGTTGTTGTGCGTTGCATGTGGGCCATCCTCAATAACACTTCCAGTGGTTACTTCAGAAATAATGGCTTTGTCTGGGGTCGCTACGAGAGAGGTACTTGCGCCAGTGTGTGTGGTACCACCATGAGCGTCTTTCACGTCATAAGTGAAGTGGACGCTGCCGTTGTAGTTATGGCTTGGAGTGAAGGTGAACGTTCCATCGTGGTTGTCTTGTATAGAACCATGATCAGCATGCAAATTAGCGATCGTGAGCTTACCTGCATCGTTGGCGTCAACGTCAACAGTATTTGCTAATAATTCGGTCGCTGTGATGGTTTGAGCGAGGTCTTCTTTGCCTGAATTGAGTTGTACTTCAGAAGAGCAATACGGTCGATCGTTGCTACCATGAATAGTGATAACAACGTCATGAGAGGTGCCATCTTTCGAGTATATCGTGATAGTGTCAGTAAGTACTTCTCCTTCACCTAACTGATCAATAGCGCTACCTCTGTTTGTGGTTATACCGCCTTTTATACGTATATTTCCGGCATCAGCATAATAAGACCATGTTCCATCTTCTCGCAGCAATAAGTCGCCAAATTTTCCCGCATAGTTAAATCCAAGGCCTCGTGAATCAAACGTTGTTTCACCACTATCTGCATCAGTAATCGTTAGCGCTCCACTTGCATATAGCGGAGCTCGACCAAGGGTACTCATCAGAGGTTGGGCATAATCCGGAGACATATTTTGACCTGCAGTGCCCTCGATTACATCACCAGTGTCGACACCACCAATAACTGCGGAGTTGTTAACCCCTGTAATCGTAATTGAGAGATTTTGAGTGCTGCTCGCATTATGTTCGTCTGTGACTGTCACGGGAACAGTCAACGTTTTCGTGACACCAGATGCTAATGATTGATAGGTCGAGTGAGCAGGGTTGAAGCTATAACTGCCGTCCGGATTAACCACCAAACCATCAATCTGCGGTGCGCTGTAAGTCAATGTCGCGCCTGTATCTATATCGTGACCAACCATTTGTCCTTTTAGAACGCTTCCACCTTCAGTCACCGATTGAGACTGCGCGGCGATGGTCGGTTTATCGTTGGTACCATGTACTGTTAACTCAATAGTGTGAGTGGTGCCATCAAGAGAGCGAATGACAACAGAGTCTTGTTTTACTTCGCCCTCAGCAAGGTTTTGGATATTACGATTGTCTAGTGTGTAAGTGTAATGGCCATCTCGCATAAGCAATACGTGCCCACCTAATTTGGTGTCATAGCCAATACCTTGATAGGTTTGTGGGCCAATATTTGGGTCAAATTTAGCTTCACCCGCATCGGGGTCTTGAATATTTAGCTGGCCGTCATAATGCAGTTGATAATGGGTATCTATGTAGCCACGATCTTCGGTTACACCACGTGCATTCAGGTTGGTTTGGGTATCAGTGATGATTGCAGAGTTATTAGAGCCGTTAACCGTAATCGTGATTTGATGCGGCGTGCCATCTGCCGAATGAACGGTAATCGTATCGGTGGCAGTCGAGCCTTGTCCTAACGCTTGCACTTTTGGGTTGGTGTTATCGAGATCGTAAGTCCATGAACCATCTTTGGAGATGGTTAATGTGCCTAGATGGCCGTTAACTTGAGAGGCTTGAAAATGGTCTTCTCCAAGGTCAGAGTCCGTTACCGAAAGCTGCCCTTGAACTTGTGTCGTTAAATCTTCAGTTACCGTACCAGCATCCACGCCTGTGATAACAGCGTTGTCATCGTTGCCACCAATCGTCATGTCGATTGTTTGCGGTGTGCCATCTTTGGTGTGAATAGTGAAGCTTTCGTGCAGTGAAGTGGCTGCGGTTAGCGCTTGAACATTCGAAAGCGAGTTATCAACTTGATACTGCCAGTGTCCATCAGCATCGATAGTTAATGAACCATACTTTCCTGATATGACTTCCGGTTTCACCGAACTTTCATTTTGATCAGGGTCTATGACATCAATTTTACCGTTCGCATGTAACAAGCCTTGTGAATCAATATTATGATCTTCTGTAACGACACCTGTTAAATCCCCTGAAATACTTGGCGTGTCTTGCTTACCTGTGACCGGAACTTGAACAATGACACTCGAGCCATTAGATAGATGTAACAAAAAATGGTCAGTGCCTTGTTGGTGCTGATTCAACAGGATGTATTGAGGAGAGTTTGGATTCAATACAAACGTGTATTGACCATTTGCATCCACATGGAGCTCTCCGTACGTACCTTTTATGACTTCTGGCTTAAAGGTGACAGGTAAAGTGGGGGTTGGAGGCGTAGTCGAATGAGTCGGCTGGCCGTTACTTTCTGATGAGATAGTCGGCATCGATACCGAGGGAATGTAATGGACTTGTGGGTGAGAAAGCGTCGATAAATGATGAGAAGGAACCAAGTGAGAGTTCGAAGCATAGGGAGCGTGACTTTCACTTGAGGGTGAGTTTACGTCGCTGTCGCTCGTTTGAGCCTCTTGATAAGTAACCGCTGATGAGTCCGCTTTCGTTGGGTCATCGGTAACATCTTTTTCTGTCACGCTATTTGCGGCTACTTGATCTGCGGTATCGCCGGAATTGTCTAGACCGTCAGCAGCAGCGTGTTTAGCCAATGATGGCAATATCATCATGAGTGACTGAAACAGTGGGATATTAACCTTTAGGTGTGAATGCAGTCTGAGCTTCTTCTTTAGTTTCGGCGTCTTTTGTTCTATCTCGTTACTTTTCTTACTTTTGACTTCTGTATTCTTTTTGTTTGTTTCGACGTTTTTTTTGGTAGCCATTTTCTCATCCGTGAATCGTGGTGCACTATTTTAAGTAAAATACACAGGTCGAGGTTTCGCTAGCTAATAAGATAATTTTTAAAGAAAAAATCAGGAATTGGGACGGTTCTCCGTTTTAGGCATCAAAGTACCCAAATGGATGACAAATAACTATGTATATGAACACACTAATCAGCGTTTAACTGACCAACTTGTTTACACATAGACTGGATTCAAGGAGTTGGTAGCAGTAGTTACTCTCAATAATGTAGTAGCTGAGTGAAACAGGTCTTCTTATCAGGAGTTTAGTAAAGTCACTAACAAACTATTGTCCAAAAACGTTTTTAAATGGCTCGGCCTGTACTGTATTCATTGCGAGTTGTTCACTCGCAATGCTCCCGAAAAGCGATCAAACTCTATTGTCTTCCGGCATCAGCAGGGACTTGCCGACGATCATTCATGCCATAATCACGTACGACCTCGGCCACTCTTAACCGGTAGTCAGAGAAAAGCGCATATCGTCCTTGTTTTTGCGCAAATTGGTGCTGAACATGGCCTCGCCACTCTTTAACTGCCTCTTCATCTCGCCAGAATGACAAAGAGAGAAACGAGTCTGGATTGGCTAAGCTTTGGAACCGTTCAACAGAGATAAATCCATCGATACAGCTCAGATCCTCTTTTAACGATTTGGCTATTTCAAAGTAGCTCTCTTTCCCATCAGCTTTAGGCGTCACCTCAAATATTACCGCAATCATAAACATCTCCTTCTGGGGCTCTCTTGTAGGTGGATGGGACAATTTTCAAAAATGAACGCACCTCTTCCTTAATGAACCGGTTGTTTTGAGCAAAATCGAAGTTCGCCTTCCCCAACGCTGATTCGCGTAATGTCTGACGATACGCTTCGTAGTCGCTTAAGCTATTAAAGCTAATCAAGCCAAACGCTCTATCATTGGTGCCTTCATGTGGCATGAAATAGCCCAACAGATCACCGCCACACTGGGGGATCACCCGACTCCAGTTTTCGGCATATTGCTCGAATAAATCCACTTTAAATGGGTCAATGCGATATTCAATGAAGCATGTAATTTTCATCCATCTTGTCTCCTCTTTTGTTTTGAGGCAGTCTACGTCTTCTCAATGGGTATGCTTCGATGGCAATCGAACTAAATAGCAGGTTTACATGGATCCAAACATTGCTGGCATCGCGAGCCTTATCGGTGACCAGGCTCGCTCGAAAATGCTCACCGCCCTTATGGGAGGAAAAGCCTTAACGGCCACAGAGCTCGCGATTGAATCTGACATCACACCTCAAACGGCAAGCAGCCACTTACAAAAGTTGGTTGATGGGGAATTACTGACCGTTAGAAAGCAAGGAAGACATAAGTACTTTCAACTAAAGAACCGTGACGTTGCTGAGCTTCTGGAACAACTGCTCAATATCAGTGCAGCTATGGCGAGCAGTAAGGTCGCGACAGGGCCAACGAATGAAAGACTGAGACGTTCACGAATTTGCTACGACCATCTCGCGGGTGAACTTGGGGTGATACTTTTCGATACCTTGGTGTCAGAAGGGTTTATTGTCGATGAATCGGACAGCATCGAATTAACTGAGCGCGGAAAGCATTTGTTTGAGAGTTTTGGTGTTGACTTCGCGTTATTCAAACCGGGCAGGCGCCCAGTATGCAAAGCGTGTTTGGATTGGAGCGAAAGACGCAGTCACTTAGCAGGAAGCCTAGGGGAATGGATTCTAACGGATGCCATCGACAGACAGTGGGCGTCACGAGATCTTGATTCTAGGGCCATCCATTTCTCACCAAAAGGCTTAGCGGCTTTTTCAAAAAAGTATCACATCGCCAAATCGTCAGCATGATGGGTAATACGGTCATGGCCATTTTTCTAGATTAAGAATAACCAAGTCAGGTAAAGCCCAGTCACAAACTCGGTTCAGCTGCCTCCCTCTCCCCTGTAGGAAAATATCAAAGCAGGAAAGCGTTGAAGTATAAGAATATAAAAGCAGAAGAACATTAAAGCCGCTCGTTTGTCATCTATAACTGGGCAATAACATCAATGAACCAGCGATGACTGGCTTTGCTATTACTCAACTTATGCCAGTAAAGATTCAGTTTGTAATCGGGAATGGGAATTGGGGGCGAGTAAAGATCAATATCAATGGTTTGACTCACTTGCTCAGCAATCACTCTAGGGCAGGTCAGCAAGTGATCCGAGTGCTCGATGGCATAAGGTGCAGCCAGAACACTGGGAAGCTGCAACGCCACATGACGCTTCAACCCTTCTTTGGCCAACTGCTGATCAACGATACCGATCTTTTCTCCCCAAGGTGAAATTCTTACATGAGGCAAACATAGAAATGCCTCTAGCGTTAAGCCATGCTCCAGTTGCGGGTGGCCTTTTCTCGCGATGGTGCAATAGCGATCCTGTGTCCATGTAAAGCTCTCTACCGTTGAAGACCTCTCAATTTCATGGCTAAAGCCCAACATAAAGTCCAGCTCATTACTCATCAATTTCTTAGTCGGCGTGCCCTCTTCGTCTGGGGTGATCGTGATCTTAATGTTGGGAGCCTTGCGACTGAGGTGACTCATTAGCTTCGGCAGCAAGCTGAACTGAGTGTAATCCGTTGCAGATAAAGTAAATTCAATATCACTCGTGACTGGGTCAAACGTTGATTGATTGTTTAAGCCACTGTAAATCTGACCAAGAGCAGGCGTAATGTGAGTCGCGAGCTCATGCGCCAACGCCGTCGGTTCCATCACGTTATTGATTCGAATGAAGAGCTCATCAGACACATGCTTGCGCAGCCTTGATAAGCCATGACTAAAGGCCGATTGGCTAAGATACACGTCTTTCGCCGCATTGGAGACTGAACGATGTCGGTACAAAGCATCAAAGAGTAAAAGAAGGTTTAGGTCGATCTGGTGTAATTTCATTATGAATACAACACATATAACTATGATAATAATGCACTGTTTACATGGTACTACAGCCGTTATGATGACGCTATTGAACACCATCGCAATCACATTAAAGGAATAACCCATGACACCATTAACGATTCGGCCAGCCGTCAAAGAAGACAGTGAGACAATCTTTCATTTTATCAAAGAGCTCGCTATCTACGAAAAGGCGGAGCATGAAGTTCATGCCACGGTTGAAACGATTAAAGACACAATATTTTCAGAACACAGCCACGTTAATGCGTTGATTTGTCAGCAAGGTGAGCAACCTATTGGCATGGCCATCTATTTCTACAACTACTCGACTTGGTTAGCCAAACCTGGCCTTTTTCTTGAGGATTTGTATGTGTCGCAAGAGTGTCGAGGTATTGGGGCGGGGAAACGCTTATTGAAAGAAATGGCCAGAATTGCCTTAGAACAAGGATGCGGCCGATTTGAATGGAACTGCTTAGACTGGAATACGCCCTCTCGAGATTTTTATGAATCCATCGGTGCCGAGTCACAAGATGAGTGGATAGGTTACCGCATGTCTGGGAAATCATTAATCGACTTTGCAGAGCAGCCATAACGCGTTCTCAATGCCATCAGCTGAGTGACTGGCCCTCACTGGCTGATGCGCTAGCTCGCCATTCAATCCGTTATTCTCGCTGTGTTTCATTCACATTGTTTCAATCGTTTTGTTTTAACCGCATGGTTTCATTCGCTTCGTCACCCACACGTCTTTTCGTTGCGGCTCTGTCGTAACTTCCAACCTCAGCGACTTCCAACCTCAGTGCGTTCCAACAGCAGCGACTCCCCCCTTACAGATACACAATCGTGGTACTATTTCGAAAGCCAAACTTATCAACGCAATAGCAACCAACAATGATGAAAACAACCGCTCATACCTTGATCGATATTCCTTTCGAATTCAGACACACTTGTTGGTTCTGCGGGGAACCGTCATCGGCATTGGTGCAGCTGCCACACGCTTCCGGCAACACTCAATGTTTAGAGCATGCGCCTCTGGCCATCCCCGCTTGCAAAGAATGTCATGCCATCAAATTGTCTAAACATTTGCGCTCTGTTTGGGCATTACGTGCTCATATCAATCAGGCTTTGATCACAAAATACGCCAAGCACCTCGGCATTGGTGAAAACTGGACAGAGCAAGAGCTTATCGACTGCGACTTTTCAGGGGCTATTTTAGGTGGGTTTGGCGACAGTGCATGGAAGATGTATGAAATAGCCAAGCAAAGAATCTCATACCAAGGGTGGTCGATTTCGCTCGACGGCGTTCCACTGGATAGCATTGACGACACCATTCACTTTTCCTTTGAAGGCGTTGATTACCGCTCGATCCATCATTGTATCGATTACTTTGCAACTGCCACAGACATTGACAAAGAGCTGTTGGTCGAGTTGGTGAATATTCTCTCTACTGAACGATTCGATTACGCACTGAAAATCGCCAAACTCAATAAACGGATTTCACCCTATCGACGCGATCAAATCGTGGAAGAGGTGCGCCTTCAGGAAGCCGAAAAACAAGAGGCGCTGCATATCAGGGAGATGGACGCTTTACAAAACCGCACGCACTCTTTGATTTCAGAGGTAACGATTTCTGGCGTTGTGGTGCCTGTCTTTGCAATACAGTGGGCGATAGAGAAAGGGATTAAGAATCTGAACGATTTACGCGATTTGGAAGATGACTACTTTGATGATTTTGCACATCTAGGAGGGGCGGTTGCCTTTCAATCGTACGACGGATTGCAGTCCTACATGACCGCACGAACGGATTTGACGTGGGTTAACAGCAATGACCCGAATAGAGATTTATGGACAGGTTAATTGGCGCTTCATGAGGTAGACATTAACGATCATTAAGAACGATACAGCGCCATTGAAATTGACTCTGTTCCGCTCGATTCATATCACGTGGAGATTCGTTTATTGTACTTTCTTAAGCATACTTGAATCAGTGTGAGTAAATAGGCCAAAGCTATTGATTTATAAAAATAACAACAATTGACCTGTTTTTGTTTTACGCTGAGAATTTATAAATTTATCGAATGATTTGAGTCCAGTGATTGTCCCACTGTACGCCTGATTGATAGACCTTTCTTGAATCAGGGCTAAGCTGATGAATCACACTGCCCGAGCCTGAGCTCACAAAAAACTCGTTATTATGAGCAACCACGCCTGACGCATCTGGCAACGCAGACAGCTCAACTAACCGTCGAGTGTGTTTAGACCAAATACCGTAACAGTTCCCCCTTGGAGAGGTCGCCAAAATCCAATCTTGGGTCGCCGCAATACTGGCAATGTAATGGTTAAATCGGGCCCATTGCTCTGGTTCAGCCTGTAATGAGACCATTCCTTCGCCAGAAGTGTGCATCGCAAGCAACGAAGGCGAGTCATCTGGTGTCCCTCGGTATTGCTGTCCGCACAACACCGTTTTCTCTCCGTCATGCGCGAGGTGTCGAATACTCAACTGCGCATCATCAAGGCCGACCTGATCCACTAGGTCACCATTGGCATTCAAATAGCTCAAATTCGGTGACATCGTATCAATGTTCAGCGCGGTTCTTCCGTCGGTATGAACACCGCCTACGCCTATCACCAGTTGATCATCAGGCATCACAATGACTTCATGCGGGCCAATACCAAAGCCACTGAATTCCGCAACTTTTTCATAACCGGCTTTCACATCGTAAACGCCTATAATCCCTTCGCTTGTCAGACTGTTGCCTTCCGTCGCATAGAGCCAACGACGATCATTGGAATAAACGCCATGACCATAGAAATGGCGACCATTTGAAGCTGCTGCGCGCTGAATCACCTCGCCGGTCGTATAGTCAAACACAACGAAAAATGACCCCGGCCTTCTCGCAAAAGCAACCGCATGGTGAATCTGTGAGTTGATCGCAATACCATGGCCACGATCAGGCAAGGCGATGGTTCTAATCGGTTTCCCCCACTCATTCGCCACCACGACAGAATAACGGTCGCGCCCCGTGATCGAGCAACCAATCAAATGCGGAGTCTTAGAGTCGGTGTGTTGAACAGAACTGCAACCCAGCAGAGAGAGCGGGGTAGCCGCACCAAACAACGCGGCTTTAAGGAGGGTACGCCGTGTTTGATTGGTCACATGGCCTTCTTCATTTGAGGAAGGTTGGTGTGCGCAATCAGGTTGCTTCAATGAGAAACGAGTATTGGCTGACATCGACTTATCAATCACCATCTGTCGCATTAAATCCAATCACAATACCCAGCTTTATCGCGGCTTCTTCACGAATCAAGTAGTTGAGCTGTTCAAGCTTGTTGTATTGAGCGTAAACAAATTTTGTCCCTTGCTTACTCTTGAGCAGTTCAAACATGCTTTGTTCATCAGGCCATGTTTCAAGCATCGACTCAAACTGACCAAGAATGCTATCTGCTAGCGCTGCGTGCCCCTCTTCTCTCAAGATCCGATCAAGCCCTTGACCATTGGCGAGGTAAAGCGCTTGCAATGCCGTAATGTTCGCACTCAGGTTGTTCAAGGACGTTTCAGAGCGCCATGACTCCGCAAAATACGGACGAGGTTTGCCGAAATTCGCCAGTGGTCGGCTCATCTTCTTCAAGCTGTACTCAAGCTGATTCGATAGCAGCGACATATACTCTGACTGCCACTGCTTATCGTCGAGATCTGTCCAAGGGTTACTCGCCCACGCTCGGTGAATCGTCTCAGCATTATTTGCGAGATTCTCTGTGATCGCATTGCCTGTCTGACACACGCTAACCACTTCCCTCACCTTTGATGCAGGATCGTAAAGCAGCCACTCAATCGCCCCTAAACCTTGCACCGTTACGCTCTGCTCTGAAATTTCAGTCGCACTCCAAGCTTTATCTTGCTTGGTGATTGCCGACATTTTGCGTCCTGTTGTGTTTTTCTTATCTGGCCAAAACTGAACATTCCAGCTTTGCTCTAGTGCTTGCTCTGGCCCGCGCTCTTGCCCTTGAATCGCCATCCACGCCAGCATCGTTTCATGCCATTGTTGTTTTAGACTCTGCTCTTTTAACGCGTGTTCTGACCCATCTTCTGAATCAAGACTCGCGCAGAACTCAGAAAAAGTACCATTTAACAGTGCCGCTTGCTGAGCAAAGTAGGCCGCGGATTGAAATTGAACTTGATAGACGTTCTGACTTGCATGAGTCGTCATCTCAAATGTTTGCTTATCCAGTTCTTTCTCTGTTGACTGGCAGCCCACTAATGCACCGACAGACACACTGAATAATGCAGCGAGAGCGGTTAATTGAAATCTCTTCATCGGTGTTCCTTATAATGAATTTAGGAATGCTATGAGTGCGTCACGCTCACTCTTATTCAGCGATAGAACATTCTGTTTCGCATTTTCTGCCTCACCACCATGCCACAACACGGCTTCCATCAGGTTTCTCGCTCGGCCATCATGCAAGAAGAAGGTGTGTCCGTTCACTTCCTCGGTATAACCAATACCCCATAACGGCGCAGTACGCCACTCTCGACCATTGGCCAGATATTCAGGCCTGTGATCGGCGAGCCCTTCCCCCATATCGTGTAGCAGCAAATCCGTATAAGGGTGAATGAGCTGTTCAGATAAAGCCGGAAGTTGATCTAATTTCGCGGTTTTTACATTGGTTCTGTGGCAGCTCTCACAACCGGCATTGGCAAACAGCTCTTGTCCTAGTTGAACTTGAGGGTCGTTGACATTACGGCGAATTGGCACCGCAAGATGCTGAGAGTAAAACTCAACAAAATCGAGGATATTATCGCTCACTTCTGGCTCGCCACCGTTCGGGAGGTCGTCACACAATGTTTGCGCTGAGGTGCAGTTCTCGTTAGGGAACAATCGACTGGTTAGGCCAACATCACCATTAAATGCGGCGGCATTTTGCTGCATCAATGTGGGTTGTCCCGCTTTCCAACCAAAGCGCCCAATAGAGAAGTCACCTTTCTCTACATCCCACACTTTATTGGTTTTTCCTGTTACGCCATCATTGCGTTCGGCATTCTCTTTTACCCACCGCTCAAGTGTGTCGTCAGGAATGCTTTCAAGTAACCCGAGACCTATCATTGGCGGGGCAATACGCGCTGAAAACTGGGTATCAGGGTGCATCTCACCATAACCCAAATCTACGATTTGAAGATTCGGCTTTCTGAGCACCACCTGAGTACCATCGTCAAATTCAACGGGTACATCGGTATAAGTGATCTCGATTTGCCCTTCTGGGCTTTGATCTTGCTGAGCAAAATCTTGCAATTGCCCGCCATAAGTTGGCTCTGGGATCACCCCATCTTTAATGAAGGCTCTTTTTTGCTCTGGCGTAGACGCTGGAATACTTAATCGAACCAACATCGACACGGCATGCATGTCATTCTCTTCCGGTGGGTGTCCTCGTCCATCTTTGATGTGACAGTTCTGACAACCATTGGTATTGAACAGTGGCCCTAAGCCATCACGCGCGTCGGTTGAGGCTGGCGCCTGAACCCAAGGGTTTCGAAAAAAGCTATTCCCCACACTGAAGTCGAGTCTTTTTAACATCGGCAAGTTTGCAGCGGGCATCGAGTAGGCATTCGGCCCGTCTTTCTTAATGGAGGTATTGCCCCCTGATTTCGTGTCGTATGCGTGAGTAAACGTGCTTGAAAGCATGAGTGCAATAAGAGAAAAATTAACGTACAGCTTCATGGGTGAGTCTCTTGTAAAACAACCAGATAAATAAGAATTACTCTCATTAAAAGTAAGGGTATTAAAATCGCAAAAGGGCTCAATTAAGAGCCCTTAAAAATCACGGTCGGGTTTAGAACTCGTGATCAGCCGTGTCAGGCGATAGGTTGGTAATACCAACGATCTTAGCCGCACGTTCAATCGATACTGTTTGATCAACAAGAGAGATGATTGTTTCGTTCACTAACGCATTACCTTTCGCGTTATTTGAAGCAATCAGTTGGTCAAAGGCTTGACCATTCTTCTCAGCAGAAACCACCAGTTGACCTACTTGAGAGCGAGTTACGTCAAACTGCTTTTGAATTTCTTGCGCCGCTTGCTTATCTTTTTGAGCAACCAAGTCGTGGATGCTTGGGCCAGAAAGCAGTGTGCCATCTTCACGCTTGTACAAACCGGTATAAACGTTGTAGATACCTTGCTCGTTGTAGTAGTGAGAGTTGTGCGTGTTGTCTGAGAAACAATCGTGCTCGTCTTCCGTTGAGTTCGCTTCTAGTGCTACTTTCATACGTTCGCCAGCAAGTTCACCTAGAGACAAAGAACCCATACCAAATAGCATTTTACGTAAGCCATTTTCTGCAGAACCATTCACAAGCTCTTCACGGTAGTTGCCTTTTTCATCCGCAGACCACTGCTTTTCCATCCACTCTAGATCTTGAACAAGTAGATCAGCAGCGCCACGTAGATACTCACCACGACGTTCACAGTTGCCATTAGTACACGCTTCACCTACAACATAATCCGTATAAGGACGCTCACCAGCACCCGCATCAGTGCCGTTCAAGTCTTGTCCCCAAAGTAAGAACTCAATCGCGTGGTAACCAGAAGCCACGTTAGCTTCAGAGCCGCCAACTTCATTAAGGTCAGCAATCGCGTTAGCAGACAGGTCTGACACATCTAATGATGTCGCACCAATCTGTAGTGATTTGTTCGCAACGATATTCGCTGATGCGCCTTCATTACCCAGTTCATATTGGTAATCAGCCGAAACGTAATCGATAAGGCCTTCATCCAGTGGCCATGCGTTAAGTTGACCTTCCCAGTCATCAACAACGGCATTACCAAAACGGAATACTTCAGACTGTTGGTATGGCACGCGAGAATCAAGCCACGCCTGTTTCACATCCAGTAGGCCTTGTTCAGACGGCGCCGCTAGAAATGACTCAATCGATTGGTCAAGTGTTTTAGCGGTGGTCACTGCATCAGAAAATACAGCGTGGGCGATATCGGCGTAGTGTTCTACCACTTGATCTTCCGTCACGGTCGCAGCAAATGTAGACGCACTGGCAAGCACGAATGAGGCCGTGATAGACGTACCTAAAAGAGTTCTTAATTTCATCAAAAGCATCCTTGTTGAGCTCAATTTTCTAATTCTAATTGCTAGTGCTAATTATTCTCATTTGCACTATTAGTTGCGATAATACAAGTTTACAATTTTTTTTCAATAACTATCAGGAGCTTCATTGACAATATGAATGATTGATAATTTGAAATTTCAACAATTGAGACATAACCACACTTTTTGCAGGTGGTTAAACGTGAGCGCTAGTCAAAAAATGAACAGCATGGCATGCAATTAAGTTGACCTTACGGTCAGTTTTAACATAAAATTCACAAATTGGTCGATAGGCTAAGCTAGTAGTACAGAACTCAAATGGATGCCATGAGTAGGAGAACTCACATGAAGCTAACAATTCGCGCCAAGGCCATTATTTCAACGGTCATCGCAGCACTCATGATCATCGGAGTGCTCGGGATGTACTCCGTCAACGCCAGTTGGAATATATTGCTAAACAAGACCTTTGAACGTGAACTTCCTGCCGTGCTTGGTGAAGTCAGCAATGATCTCACCGCTCAGTTAGAAGCCCCTGTTATCACCTCACGTGTACTCGCAAGCACTCCTCTCTTTACTCAGTACTCAAGTTCAACCTCTCAAGCAGACATCAACGCGTTTTTGGCCGCCGTTAAGCAAGAGTTCCAAGCCATTACGTCTTACTTTGTTTCTGGCGATGATGGAACCTACTACATTGCCGAAGGTATCCTGAAGACGCTGGATAAATCAGACAGTGGCGACCAGTGGTTTTATCGCTTCATTGAATCAAGCAAGACCTTTGAACTCTCTTTTGATATCGATAGCGCAACGGGCACGCCAACCATGTTTGTTAACTATGTCGTGATGAATAACGGAAAACGCATCGGTGTGGCGGGTATTGGGTTAACACTCGATAGTGTGACAAAACTGATTAGCCAATACCGAATCGGTGACAATGGATACGTCTTTTTAGTCGATCAATCTGGAAGCATTAAGATTCATCCAGACAAATCGAAGATAGGTCAAACGCTTCAAAACCTAGGGATTGATGACAGCGCCCCATTGCTCAACCCAAGTGAGACCGTGGTACAAGAAATCGAGTTGGAGGGTGAGGTACAAGTTATCGGTGCTCAGAACCTGGAAACCATCGGCTGGACTCTTATCACCATTGAGCCAAGAAGCGACGTACTGTTTGAACTCAAAGCGTTCAGTCAAACCATGATCTGGATGGCACTGCTGATCGCGGCGATTTATATCCCTATTGCAGCCTGGTCAACCAACAAGTTACTTGCCCCGTTTGCTCATGTAGCTTCTCTACTGGAAGACATTGGTAAAGGCGGTGGCGATCTCACTCACCGACTTGACGACACTCGTCATGATGAAGTGGGGCAAATTGCCAAGGGTTACAATCAGTTTGTTCATTATTTAGCTGAACTGCTGCGTGACATCTCTAACACGGGTCAGGAAATATCGAACTCGGTACAAAGTGTTGACCAAATGGCGCATTCAATGGAAGAAGAGATCAAGCAGCAAACCAGTCAGATTGAACAAGTGGCAACCGCCATTCATGAGCTGGGCGCTAGCTCATCAGAGGTCGCAGCCAGTGCTGATGGCGCCGCGACGAGTGCAACCTCAGCCATGTCCTCGATTGATATTGGTCTACAAGCCGTTTCTGTTACCTCAGAAAGCGTCAACGACATGAATTCACAGCTGAGTGAAACGACGAATGTTGTCAATGAACTTGCCCAAGATGCAAGCTCAATCGATACGGTGCTGGATGTGATCAGTGGGGTGTCAGAACAGACCAATTTACTCGCACTTAACGCGGCAATAGAAGCAGCGCGAGCCGGAGAACAAGGGCGCGGTTTTGCGGTGGTTGCCGATGAGGTAAGAACGCTCGCATCTCGAAGCCAAGCATCCACCGAAGAGATTCGCGCCATCATTGAAAAACTACAAAAGCGCACTGAAGACGTGGTGTCTGCCATCTCCACCAGCGCTGAATTAGCGGGGCAGTGCCAAACAGAAGCGTCGAAATCGGAAGTTCAGCTCACGTCCATTTCTTCTGATGTCAGTGAAATGAACAACATCAATATGCAGATTGCGACCGCAACCAGCGAACAATCCAATGTGGTGAGCGAGATATCACCACACGTCACGAACATCTCTGAAATAGCGCGACAGAACGACGAGAGCGTTGAGAAAACCGCCCAAGAATGTGAGGCATTACGCCAGAAAGCGCAACACCTTGAGGCGCTTGTGAGTCAGTTTAAATTTTAATGAACACACTCTTTGAGCATGTCATCAGGCCAACCCTACGTGGCGTTGGCCAAGTCGCGTTAATTAACAATGCCGCCACGGGGTTATTGTTGCTTGTGGCTCTCTTTTTTCATGATCTCACGACCCACAATCTACTCGAATCACCCTGGACAAGAGTTCAACATTCGCTGACCTTTGCCACCTTAATTGGCGCACTTTCATCGTTACTCGTGGCGAGAATATTGTCTGTTGAGTCTGAGGCGATCAACCAAGGCCTCTATGGTTACAACGGCGCGCTAGTGGGCATTGCATGCATGACTTTCTTTTCACCCAACAGTCTACTGCTCGTTCTTATTGTTCTTGGTGGCGGCGCAACTTCTCTTATCATGCGATTTTGGCGTTGGAGGGTGTCGCCTTTTACCTTTCCATTTTTATCGATTATCGCCATGATTTTCTTTGCCGCGGACTGGCTTGGGCTGACACTGAAAGGTGGTTCACTCCTCATTGAAGAGACCTCCCACCTGAGTTATTTCAGCCATGCTATGTTCAACGGCATTGGACAGGTGCTCTTTCAGCAGGGATTGGTATTCAGCCTGGTCGTTCTTTTCGCTATTGCCATTCACTCAATGAATACATCGATATGGGCAGTGCTTGGGGCGGGGTTTGGGCTGACTACCGCGTTTATTTTGTCTCTCGTCGGTGGGGAAGCATCACTCGATCTCATGACGCTTTCGCACAATGAGCAGGCCGTTCACATCATGTATCAAGGGTTGTTTGGTTTTAATGGCGCACTCGTTGCGCTGGCGTTATCTCAAATTTCAGGCATGAGTAAACCCGCTATTTTCGCCGGTATAGGATTGGCGAGCACCTTGGCTTATGTCGGTATCCTATTGAAACTCACCTTATTAACCTTTCCCTTCGTGTTCAGCGCGTGGATCGTGATAACAATCGTCAACACATTCAATACTGAACCTCGAACGCAAGAGAAGAGCGCAGGTTAGCGAAGTAAGCCCGTTAAAGGTTGCCATCAATAATAAAATTGGCGCCTTGATGGGTCTTGGCATTCTCATCTTTTGGATTGCGAAGGTTGCAACTTTCCAGCGACAGACACCCACAGCCAATACAACCATCCAGATCTTCTTGCAAAGATTTCAGCATCTTGATTCGATGATCCAACATTTCATGCCATGAACTGGCGAGCTCTGCCCATTGCTTCTTACTGGGCGCTTGATGCTTGGGCAGTGGCGACAAAGCCTGCGAAATTTCTTCAAGAGTCAGCCCCACCTGCTGCGCCGACTTTATAACCGCAATACGCCTTAACACGCTTCGGTGGTAACGCCTTTGATTACCCTGATTTCTCCAGCTCGTTATAAGCCCTTTTCGTTCGTAAAAGTGCAGCGCTGAGCTATTCACCCCAGACCGCTTAACCACTTCACCAATGCTGATATCCATATTTGCTCCTGTACCCACGCTTAATTAGTCAACAAAAAGCTTTACCTCAACTTAAGTTGAGCTTTTACAGTACCACACAAGCTAGGTTAAAAAATGGAATGCAACGATGAAAAACAAAACCCCACCCTATTTAACGGGTCGATTCTTTGATGGTATCTCATCAGGATTATTCATGATGGCACTGCCCTGGATCATCTTACAAACACCCAATATGGGCACCTTCGTGGCGCTCACGGCATTAGCTTGCACAGCGATTTCATTTGTCTTAACGCCGATTTTTTCTACCCATATTGATAGGCGTTCTCGAAAATCGCTGTTGATTTTGAATCAGGTCATTCAATCTGCAACCGCGATGACGGTGGTTATTCTCTATTGGCTCGGTTGGCAATCTCACTGGATATTGGCAGGCGCACAATTGCTGTTCTGGGTTTCAAGTAACTTTGCGTGGCAAACCAATAATGCGTTTACCCAAGAGAATTACGACAAGGAAGAGTACGCGTCGATTTCGGGTTACCAAGAAGTCATCATGCAAACCACAACTTTGGGTGCTGGAGCGCTAGGAATTGTGTTACTTGAACATTGGGGCATGGTGGAGTTTGGACTGTTTGCTTCGACCGCTTCCGGTATTGCTGCGCTTGCTTATTTGGCCACGCCTTACCGCCAAAGAATAAAGACACAGCTGAAGCAGTCGTTTTCTGCTCAAGTGTTTGAGAGTGCCTCTATATTTAAGCAGGCACCTCAATTCTATTTGTTCCTGCTCTTGTCGAGCCTCTCTTACCCGATCCTCACTTTTCTGGGGAAACTCGTGCCCATTTGGTTTGCCGAAAACAATATAGAAGGGAGTTGGTACGCAGCGTATAACATCAGCTTTGGCGCGGGCTCTCTATTAACAGGTTTGTTGGTGAGCCGTATTTTATCAAGATTCCAACATCAGCACGCGATGCAAACATCGATGTTTATTCTCGTTCTCATGTTGCTTGGAATGGCAATATTTCCGCACCCCATTTACCTTATTGCTTTCACCTTTGGATTTGGTTTTTTCAATGCCACCAACCGCATTGCCAGAGTGAACCTGATGCACCATACCGTTTCAGTGCACCAACGCGGTCGTGTCGATGGGGGAATAACGATGTTCTCTACCTTAGCGCAAAGTCTCAGTTACGTTGTGATTGCTCTGCTGAGTCATTACCAATACACCGAATATGGATTCTACATCGCAGCATTGGTTGTCCTGATCGCCAGCGTCATGATGCTTGCGAGCAGCAATTCATCTAACCGAACGACAAGCAACAATACGTCCAAAAACAGGAGCTCAAAAGCGGCATCTTCCACTCACAATGCGCCCGCTTAAACTGGATGGCCAGAATGGATTGCGATTCACCGAACTCTGGCCTCACCACGATAAGGTTCTATTATGCCGTAACGCCTACAGTGGACGCTGGCTGATGGGGTGCTTGGTCACTGATCAGCGTCTGACGATTGAGCGCTCGTAACAACTGAAGCAGCAGTAGAACGCCAGTCACACCAAGCCCGATACCAATCCCTCCCCAGATACCACCTAGCTCAAAGCGTGACATTAGCCACCATGCCGATGGCAATCCAAACAACCAGTAACCAATCGCGGTCACAAACATAGGCGCGACCACAATTTTCATTCCTCTCAGAAGGTTAATCGCCAATAGTTGCCATGCATCAACAATAAAGCTCAATGCCACGACCCAAATAACCGCTGACAACATAGTCACAAGTTGCGGATCATCAATGCCAAAGAACATCGCGACAAACTCAGGCCACACAATAAAGACTGCCGCCAAGATGAGACTGATCACGGTCACTAAGAGAAAACTATTCCAAGCCGTTTTTTTCATCTCTGGGTAGTTTCCTGCACCAAAATCTCTACCCACTAAGATCGCGGCAGCCTGAGATAAACCGAAGTTGACGTTCCACGTGAGACTCAAGCACTGAAGCAGGATCTGATGCAGCGCGAGAGCCGCAATACTGATGGTGCCCGCCATTAAAGTGCCGCCATAGATCAGGCCATGTTCGAGTAAAGCCGCGAGCGCGATAGGCAGGCCCATAGCCAGTAATGGTTTAACGAGCTTCAGAGAATACTCTTCCGTATTCTTCCACGGCGAGAACGGGCGAAATTCTTCTCGTTGGAATACCCATACGCCATAGCCAATGGCAACGATGGTAGCAGACAGTGCCGTCCCTGCTCCTAAGCCCGTTAGCTCAAGACCAAATGTAAATGCCAATACATAGCTAATAGGGATATTGATAATGACGGTAATCAAAGACATGACTAACACAGATCGTGTATGCCCAAGTGCGCTGGTTAACCCGCGAAACACCAGTAGCAGTAAAGATGGGAAAATCGCCCATTTCAATGCATCCACATACACCATCGCCAACGTAATCACTTCGATTGGCTGTTGCGCTTTTTCGAGTACCCAAGGCGCTAAATGGAAGAAGCCCAATAGCACGATAGAGAGGATGACCGAAAGCAGCACTGCCCCTTTCACCGCATAACGAATCTGTTGATTGCCAAACTCTGGGCGCGCAACACGTTGACCGTAGGCGATGGCAATGAGATTCGCAACGCAACCCACGGTACTGCTGGCGATTATAAATAGGAAGAAATAGACCGAGGCACCTAACCCACCCGCCGCAATAGCCGTGACGCTGATTCGCGACATCATCCATACATCGGTCAACACCAATGCCATGGCAATGAGCTGAGATATGATTAATGGGAATGCGAGCGAGAGTATTTTTTTCATATCGGCCTCTTATATTTTGGCTAACTTTAAGAGGAAAGCAGGTGGCTTTCAAATGATTAATAAGTCACACTGACATTCTTAAAACTCATACGAAAGGAGTCGATTTATCAGCCCTTATTCAAATTTACCGCATTCAAACAATGCACTCAGAGCCTTTGAAGCCGTTGCAAGGCTGGCGAGTTTTACATTGGCAGCGGAAGAGCTGTACGTCACGCAAAGTGCGGTAAGCCGGCAAGTGAAGCTGCTAGAACAAGAACTCGATGTCCCTTTGGTCATACGTCATCATCGCTCTATTGAATTGACAGAAAAAGGGGTGCAGCTTGCCCAAGCGCTGAATCAAAACTATCAAGCACTGCAGGTTCTCTTTGAATCTTGGCAAGCGCCTAAGCGAGAGAAAATCGTGATAAAAGCCGCGCTCACCTATGCCACACGCTGCCTTATTCCTAAAATACATCAACTCAGTGATCGCTACCCTGAACATGACATCGTCATCATTCCTTCTCTCGAAGAGGAAGCCAGCCTCAATGATGGTGATTACGACCTACTGATTTTCAGCTCTCGTAAAAAGAACAGCTATCATGACCTGCGTCATGTGACCTTTTTGCGTGATGAGTACATGGCCCCAGTTTGTCGCACCAGCAGTACTGTGGAGAATCAGGACATCGATTCCCTGTTAACGATGCGAAGACTGCATTCAACATTGGGTCATGATGATTGGAATGACTGGCTAGCATCGCATCCCAATGCGCCTTTAGGCCCAGTGCGTGACACCACCTTTTTTACACTCGATCTTGCTCTGAGTGCCTGCCTATCTGGTCAAGGGTCAACCGTGACGGATCTGCTGCTCATTTTACCAGAGCTTCAGCAACAGTTTTTGTATTGCCCCGTCGGTACAAAGGTGAAACCTGGAGCATGGCAATACTATTGCCACAAGCGAACGCAAACTCCCATCATTGAAGAAATCATTGAATGGATTGTAACGATCACACAA
Organism: Vibrio sp. 10N.261.55.A7; assembly: GCF_002877365.1. GTDB lineage: Bacteria > Pseudomonadota > Gammaproteobacteria > Enterobacterales > Vibrionaceae > Vibrio. Next base: position 3,071 of record NZ_MCWZ01000280.1, on the reverse strand, counting down.
CAAGATATAGAGGCACTCAATGCTTTAGCAAGGCAAAACGATTGGAGCGATGTGGGCAAGATTAGCCAAGAAGGGTAATAACTAGAAAAATAGAAGCGAGAAGCACAGCTCAACAAGAGTAAAGAATGATTTAAGGTCGGCACTCTTTACCTAATGACTCTCTCAATAAAGAAGACGCGAACACTAAAGCTCGATTTCAACCCATCACTCTTGCTCTAGCCGTTGCTTTTCTGCTTAAGCTTATTTGAAAACGCCAGCTTCGTACCATTGAACTTAAGGTAAGAAAGCAACGTTTTCACATTTGCCTTTCCCTCTTCGCTAAATTCTAAACCATAGCGAGAGTAATGAGCTGAGCGTTGCAGGTTACAAATGGTGCCAATCAAAGGCGGACATTTAGGCTGCTCTAATGTTCGGTGTAAACCAATGGTGACTTCGTCTCCCACTTGAAAGCTCTTGCCCAGCGGAGGGGTAAAGAAGCGGCAGCCACTTTTTGATAAATCTCGGATTTCACATTGCGTGTTCCCCGAGTCTTGCAATACCGCACCCATTAAATTGATATCATATCGCGCTTCTTTTCTTAGCTGAGTGACCCGCATACTATTAGGAATAGAGATGGCGATCATCGAAATCGGCTCTTGAATGATATGCTGAATTTGAGATTGAAAATGTATCTTTGCGCCTTCTCCGCGGGGAGAGATGGCACGAACATTCAACTTAAACCCTGTTTGAAAAAAAAACTCAAACTCATCTTTTGGTAAATGAGGGGTTTCAACCAGCACAAGGTTATCAGGGTGAGTGCCAAGAAATCGGCTAGCGCATTGGTATTTTCTTCCGATCGGAGTTGAAATCGTCATGGTCAATTCGCTGCCATGTTCAACCATATCTAGTGCATCGGTACTATTAATGGTGCTGACAACGCCATCTGACCTTCCAGAAGAGGCCACTTCCTTTTTAGTTGCTTCGATGCTCATAGGATCTCCGTTCGATGTTGACGGCGATTTTACTATATTCTCAACAATATCATTAACAATTATTTATACAAACCATCAATAATTTGTAGATGTACACATTTTTGTCATCAATTCGCATGCCCTTTTCTGCATTAAATCTGACAGAGTACTTGCTCTTCAAGCGTCCAACTGAGGGATTCTTCACCATGTAATCGAGTACATACGAATTCTGAGCGCTAACCATTCATGCATGAAATCAATTCACCACTAACAATTTACAGTGCAAATTCAGCCGTCAATCACTCACCTTACACTAGATCTAAAAATAACATCAGAACGGACGCCGTGATGTTTAACTCTTTTATTTTCGGGGCGTTAGCTCTATTGAAAACGAACAGTTCGCTCGGAAATACCGATGTAAATCGCCCTGCGAATTCACAAGCATCATCTTTTTTAGCAACGAACGTCAGCCAGAATGCGTCATTCCGCCTGTTGCCAATACCCATGATAATCCTGCAAATTTGTCAACAATGATATCAATAATGACAAGTTAGTTAATAACACTTTAATTAAACATTTAAACCTCGTTAAAAACCCAAAAAATCACGTGATGGTAGTCACATCAATTAACGATCTTGGATTATTTACTTTTTTATTTTTAAGAATGACTGATAACCTCCTGCTCGCTTCAAAACGAACTTGAAGTGCATAAAAATAAGGAGTGTTCTCAATGAATGCAAAAAAACCAATGTCGCTTACCGGACGCATTATTCTTGGTATGGTAGCGGGTATTTTAACAGGGTTCGCCGTTCGATTCCTGTTTGGTGATGAAGGCTTTGTTCACACATACATCGTGAATGGCCTATTTGAAGTGGGTGGCAAAATCTTTATTGCCAGCTTGCAAATGCTTGTTGTTCCACTTGTCTTCGTTTCGCTCGTCTGCGGCACGAGTTCTCTAAAAGATTTATCGACCCTAGGCCGCATGGGGGGTAAAACCCTGGCGTTTTACATCGTCACCACCGCTGTTGCCATCACACTGGCACTGACAATGGGCACGCTATTCCAGCCAGGAGCAGGGGCAGACTTAACGGCCGCGGCTTCTTTCCAGTCCGCCGAAGCACCGTCTCTTGGGCAGGTTATCATTAACATGTTCCCAACCAACCCTATCAATGCGATGGCAGAAGGTAAGACACTGCAAATTATCGTCTTCGCTATCCTATTTGGTATTGCGATCAGCACCGCAGGAAAATCCGGCGAACGCATCGCGAGCCTTTTCGTTGACCTAAACGCTGTGATCATGAAGCTCGTTGCGCTACTGATGCACATTGCACCATTCGGTGTATTCTTCCTCATGGCGAAGCTATTCACAGGACTGGGTTTAAGCGCGATTTGGAGCCTAGCGGGTTACTTTGCGGTGCTTGCAGGCACACTTCTGCTGCACGGTTTGGTGACATACAGCGTATTACTTAAAGGGTTAACGGGATTAAGCCCAATCACCTTCTTGAAGAAGATGGAAGATGCGATCATGTTCGCTTTCTCCACCGCTTCTTCAAATGCCACCATGCCTGTAACGATGGAAACGGCGAAAAACCGCCTAGGCGTTGATAACAAAGTCGCCTCGTTCACTATCCCACTAGGCGCGACAGTGAACATGGATGGCACCGCGATTATGCAAGGCGTGGCCACCGCATTTATTGCTCAGGCTTTCAACATTGATTTGACCATGTCGGACTATCTAGCGGTGATCTTAACGGCAACGTTAGCATCGATTGGTACGGCGGGGGTTCCTGGAGTGGGTCTGATCATGCTGGCAATGGTTCTTAACCAGGTCGGTCTACCGCTCGAAGGCATTGCACTGATCATGGGTGTGGATCGTCTATTAGATATGATTCGTACTGCGGTTAACATTACGGGCGACAGCGCGGTAACCATGATCGTTGCGAAATCAGAAGGCGCATTGGATGAATCAGTCTTCAACGATCCAAGCGCAGGTGAAAAAGAGGAAGAGGTTCATTTAGCGAAAGCTTAACCTTCACTCTGCTTCTGCATAGCAACAAACACAACATTGAACCAAGCCCGAATGATTAACGTTATTCGGGCTTATTTTTGGTTCATCGCGAC
>NZ_MCWZ01000279.1 GCF_002877365.1 Vibrio sp. 10N.261.55.A7 | reverse complement strand
AGCCACCCATAAGGGTGGCTTTTCGAAATCTAAATAGTCTTAGATTAGAAAGAAGCTTTGATACCAACACCGTAACCAGTGTCGTTGTCAACGCCATTTTGATCTTCGCCACCAACTTCTGCGTAAACAGTTGTGTTAGGAGCTAGAGCGTAACCTACGTTAAGGAACCAGTTATCTTGGTCTTGTTCGCCAGTAATGTTAGCACTTGTCATGCTGTAACCACCTGCGAACGTGTATTTCTCAACAGTGTAGTCTGCAGCAAATGCGATTGTATCTTCGTCGCCAGTTTTAACTTTAGTCGCGCCAGACTTAACTTCGTTGCCGTAGTAAGCTAGTTCTAGGTTTAGGTTTTCAACACCACCGTAACGAAGTTCTAGACCGAATAGAGAAGCTTCATTGTTTAGAGAATTACCTTGAAGATCAGCATCTGCATAGAAACCAGTAACGTTGAAGTCAGCAACACGGTAACCAAGTTTGATATCGTAATAGTGACCTTTCTCGCCGATGTTTTGAGAGTTGTGCTTGTCTTCAATAAGACCGAAACCACCGTAGAAGCTACCGTTGTCGTAGTCGTAACGAACTGCTTCTTCACCACCGAATGGTGCATCGTCTACAAATGAGCTGATACCGAATAGGTAATCTGAACCGATACCAGAATCATCCATTTGAGTGTCTAGCTTACCAATTTTCAGAGTACCAAAATCGGTTGTGTAAAAACCAACGTAAACGTTACCTACGCTAGTTTTGTCGTTTGCACGGTCACTGTTGTCACCAGAAAACTCTAGGTAACCACCAACTTGGAAGTCATCGTTTACTGCGTAACGAGTGTCGAAACCGAAATCAGCGTCATCGATTTCTTGCTTAGCATCGCTGCCTTTAGTGAAATCTTTTTTGTAACGTACTTCGATGTCACCTTTAAGGTCAACAGTTACGCCATCTTGGTTGTAAAGTTCGATAGCTTGTACTGAAGTTGCTGATGCTGCGATAGCAAGAGCTAATAGAGTCTTTTTCATGATAATCCACTGCCTTTTCATTAGATGGGAATTCCTTGTCCGGTTCCCTTTATTTTGATGGTGGCTCAAGCTCTTATGGCTTGATGACACCGTCACTAAATTTCGATGTCTAGATTGCAAAAGATAATCCTGCGTGTCAAATCTTATAAAAAACAACCTAAAAAAACGTCAAAAACTTATATATCAATAAGTTACATGGATAATGGGACTTTTTTCGAGCCACTTCATAAGTTTTCACCATGAAACACCAAAAAATTAACAACACCCACAAATGAAATTAATAACCAAAAAAACAAACAAATAACAAAAGTAATAGCACAATCACCCACAAAGAAACCCCATTTAGAGGTTTATATATTTTTATCTATGAATTTATTATAAGTTCCTGAAGGTTCAACTTTTTTTTGTGAACAAGATCCATTTTTTGTCCAATAGCATTCAATTTCGTGAACTAAGTACACTCTAGCAATTTGTGCTAACATCGCTGCGTCACTCTTTAGGTCTCTATATGTCAGCCAGTAAAATCCAACAATCCATTCGTAAAAGTTATCAAAACCTCCAGTATCAGTTAGATAACTTTGTACCTCGTCGAGCACAGAATTACTTAGTCGCAGAGATCACCAAAACACTTCTTGGTGATTACCACAAAAAAAATCGCATCCTAGTTGGAGAAGCAGGAACGGGGATTGGAAAATCTCTTGCTTATTTGATGGCCACCATCCCCATCGCTGTATATAGCAATAGAAAGGTCGTTATCTCGACAGCGACTGTGGCGCTCCAGGAGCAACTGCTCAATAAAGACCTACCCTTATTTCGCAGAATCACTGATCGAGAGTTTTCATTTATACTCGCAAAAGGTCGCCAACGTTACTGCTGCTCCGAAAAACTCGCTTCGGCAAGCGGTGTAGATGGTGGCCAACTTGCTATGTTCGAATCGAAACCTGAAAAGAACGACATTGAATTGCTGCAAACGATGTACAAATCATTACTCAATGGCAAATGGGATGGTGATAGAGACTCATGGCCTAAGCCGATTAGGGATGAACTATGGCTGTCTATCGTCAGTGACAAGCATAGCTGCAATAATAGTTTGCCCACTCATAGGGGGTGCCCATTCCAAAAGGCGCGTTCTGAATTAGACAAAGCCGATGTCATTATAGCCAACCACAGTCTGGTCATGGCGGATGCCGATCTTGGCGGCGGTGTCATACTCCCAGAGCCTGAAAACACACTATATGTTTTCGATGAAGCCCATCATCTACCAAAAGTAGCAAGAGATCACTCCTCTGCTTCTGCAAGCTTAAAAGGTGCCGCGAGTTGGTTAGAGCGCTTGAATCAGCTTGTTAGCAAGTTTTCAAACCTCGCTGACGAAAAACGGGTTGGTCGCTTTCAAAATCAGTTGCAAGATTCAATACAACAACTGATTCCTTCTTTGACACAGTTAAGTAAACGCTTTGATCCGTCATTATTTGAAGAGAATAAGTATCGATTCGAAGATGGCGACCTACCTGACTGGCTAGAGAAGGAATCAAGTGATCTTAAACAGCTTGCAACAAAAGGTAGCCAGGCCGCAGCAAAAATTGCCGACTTGATCGCAGAGCGACTTAAAGATGGTGAAATAGCCAGTCGATTGGCGGAGCCAGCTTTAGCGGAAATTGGTTTCTATTTGCAAAGACTCGAAAATTTAGCTCAAGTCTGGACTCTAATGGCGGAATCTAAGCGGGAAAAAGGCGCGCCTCTGGCTCGATGGATCGAAGTTTCAACAGATCGAGAAGGAGACTTTACCGTCAATGTATCGCCATTAGAAGTTGGCTGGCAGTTAGACCAACAGCTTTGGAGTCGCTGTATTGGCGCAGTACTTGTTTCGGCGACGATGCGGGCATTAAATTCGTTCAGTTTTTTCTGTCACCAAACTGGTGTCAGTGAAAAAGCAGACTCTGGTACTCAATTTTTAGCGTTAGCCTCACCTTTTGATTATCAAAACCAGGCAGAGTTGATCGTACCAAACATGAAATATGAGCCAGCAGCCCCGCAATATACAGATCACCTTATAGAGTCGTTGCCAGACTTAATCGAAGACAAAAAGGCCAACCTCGTGCTTTTTTCGTCCTACTGGCAGATGAACCAAGTAGCTGAAGGATTGGCAAAAGGCTTTATTAAGAAAGGGTGGTCACTACAGGTTCAAGGCGATTCTTCACGGACAGAAATTCTAAATAAACATAAAACGCTTATCCAATGTGGTAAAACAAGCGTTCTCTTTGGTACCGGCAGTTTTTCAGAAGGCTTAGATCTCCCTGGCGAACTGTTAGAAAACTTAATCATTACAAAAATTCCATTTGGAGTGCCCACTTCCCCAGTGGAACAAGCTCATGCCGAGTACATTGAGAAAAGAGGTGGAAACCCATTCATGCAAATCAGCGTTCCTGAAGCGAGTAAAAAACTCATTCAATCTGTGGGTCGTTTACTGCGAAAGGAAAGAGACTCTGGTAAAGTGTACATTCTAGATCGCCGCATCGTGACGAAACGTTATGGTAAGTCGCTGCTTGACTCGCTGCCCCCTTTTAAAAGAATAATAAAATAGTGATTGCTCACCGCATCAATCCTATAGAAAGAAGACTTATTTATGGAATTATTAGAGCCAACCATGTTGGTTGTGCTAGCGCTTGTCGCCTTTGTTGCCGGTTTTATCGATGCTGTTGCTGGCGGCGGTGGAATGTTAACAGTACCCGCTTTATTGTCATTGGGCTTGCCTCCACACATTGCTTTAGGCACTAATAAACTCGCAGCTACCTTTGCTTCTTCAACAGCTGCATTTACCTATTACAAAAAGAAACTGTTTAAGCCTCACTTTTGGGGGCACGCATTCATTGCAACCTTGTTAGGCGCTATTTTTGGCACTCTGATCGTTGACGTTATCAGCACAGAATGGCTCGAGAAGGGACTGCCTTTGATCATATTAGGGGCTGCGGTTTACACCATTTTTCACAAAACACCACCATCAAACCAGAACACACTTCCTGAACAATGTGCTCAACTAAAGAAAAAGCAGACACTGCAAGGCCTGATATTAGGCTTCTATGATGGAATTGCAGGCCCAGGGACAGGCGCGTTTTGGACTGTGAGTTCAATGGCTCTTTATCGCTTGAATATCCTATTGGCATCTGGCCTTGCAAAGGCGATGAATTTCACGAGTAACTTTACTTCGTTAATCACTTTTGCCGTTCTAGGCCACATCGACTGGGTTCTTGGCCTCACTATGGGTGTTTGCCTAATGGCAGGGGCGTATGTGGGTGCGCACTCCGCTATTCGTTTTGGCGGGAAGTTTATTCGTCCTGTTTTTGTTACTGTTGTCAGCATTCTTGCTATCAAGCTTGCCTATGAAGCTTGGTTTGTGAGCGTGTAACCTTGGAAAGGAATTGTTATGAGCCAACTTTCTAACTTAGAACCACTACTAGAGCAGCTCACTAATCAAGCAACCCAGCTCGACAAGCGACGAGGTGTGCATCACCAACCTCTGTTCGACGAAATCTTATTCCATTGTCACTCTAATCTGCTTATACCTTGTGTACATGAGACTATTGCTACCTATGAAACGCTATCTCGAGAAGAACGTAATGGCAGACTTAATCAAGATAGAGCGGAATTTTTAACTGAACGACTCCTTTCACAAGTCAGTGCAATTCAAAGGGAACTCTCTACGCAGCAGATTCGAAAAGTAGAACCCAAACACACAAGTTCTTTTCGCAAGTCTACAAAAGCACTCTACGGAAACCTTAAAAAGCACCAAGAGTGGGAAAGCCGTTTACAAGATATGGTGCGCGAGAAAGAACTGGCATTAGAGCAAGCGCCTTATGAGCATAAGCCAGAAGCCCAACAAATATTACACTCTGTACAACAGCGCTTGCTGAGGTGCCAAGAAGCAAAACGAAAACTTGAACAACAAATCGCATTCAGAGAAAAGAACCAGTAACGAGAGTGATGAATCCATGTCAAATGACAACACTACACCGCTAGATAACGCACCTGATGAAATAAAGCTCGCTGTCGATCTTATTTATTTGCTGGAGTCTAATGACGTCGATATTGAAACAGCGGTAAAAGCAATTGATATCGTTAAAGCAGATCTACAAACCAAACTACCCTCTTCTTAACCTTCAATCGGTAAGCACATGTATCAACTATCTTTTTCGCTCGACACATTCTTGGCTGAGTTTTGGCATAAAAAACCGACCATCATTAAGAATGGCTTTAGCCATTTTATTGATCCTATTTCTCCAGAAGAATTAGCAGGATTAACAATGGAAGAAGAAGTCGATTCTCGCTATGTCTCAAATCTGAACGATGAGTGGGTAGCAGAGCATGGGCCTTTTAGTGAACAAAAACTGACTCAACTTCCCGATTCACAATGGCAACTGATCGTTCAAGCCGCTAACCATTGGCATGAAGGCTGTGCAGAACTGACCAAGGCGTTTGAAGCACTGCCTCAGTGGCTGTTTGATGATTTAATGATTTGTTATTCTGCTATAGGCGGCGGCGTTGGACCACATATCGACCAATATGATGTATTTATCATTCAAGGCTCAGGTAAACGTCGATGGCGCGTCGGCGATCGAGATATCGGTCAGTACAAAGAGACTCACCGAGCAGCGGCACTAAGACAAATTGAAGGTTTTGACTCTATCTTGGATGAAGAACTCGAACCTGGTGACATTTTGTATATACCGCCTGGCTTCCCTCACGAAGGGACAACGCTAGAACCCTCCATGAGTTATTCAATGGGGTATCGTTCTCCAAAAGAACAAGAACTCATCAGTAACTTCGCAGACTTTGTCCTTTCGCATGATTTGGGTGACAAACACCTACACAACCCGTCAATGCAAGGCCAAGATAAATTTGGGGCTATTCAATCCTCAGATCTTTCGTTACTGAAGGAGATGATGATGAAGGCTTTTAGTGATGAAGCCAAGATCAAGGACTTTGTTGGCAGTATGCTGAGTCAATCTCGCCACCAACTGGCTATTTATCCCCCAGAAGAAGCATGGAGCCAAGAAGAGGTTTCACTTCAGTACAACAGCGGTTCGATTTTCAATAAAGTGTCTGGGTTAAGAGCTTTGTATCATGATTCCGAGCCCACCATCGCTTACATCGACAATGATATGTACAAAGTCGATAAAGAGCATATTCCACTCATTCAAAGGCTTTGTAATCGCCAAAGCCTGAGTTCCCATGATTTTGACCATGAGCTTACAAGCAGTGAAATTTCTTTACTAACGGATTTAGTGAACAAAGGTTACTGGTATTTAGAAGACGTTGAATAAATATCACGTCTGATACCGGACTTAGGTATGCGATATCAACAAAAAAACCAGCAATACATGCTGGTTTTTTTGTTCATTTGGAGATGTTCTAAACCTTAAATTGGCTCACCAACTCTTGTTGTCTTTCTGAGAGCTCATTTATCTGTGCTCCAACGGATTCTGAATCTCCTGCTTGGCTCACAATCTGAGCACTCAAATCTCTAATGTTAGAGACGCTCAAGTTCACTTCAGCAGAAACCGTTTGCTGCTCTTCGGCTGCACGCACAATTTGATTGTTCATATCATTTATTGCCGCGATCGCTTCAAAAATCTGAGACAGCTCTGCAACTGCGGTATCGACTTGGCTAGAAGATTCATGCGCTAATTGATTACCTTCTTGGATAGCCGAAACAACGTCCTGCGTACCACGTTGAACTTTGTCAATGACCTCACGTATCTCACCCACCGACGATTGAGTGCGGCTTGCCAAGTTACGAACTTCATCAGCAACGACGGCAAAACCTCTGCCTTGCTCTCCTGCACGGGCTGCTTCTATTGCCGCATTCAGAGCGAGTAGATTAGTTTGCTCAGAGATACCTTCGATAACGGTGAGTATCTCTGTGATATTGGTATTGTTTTTAGCAAGCTCTTCAACAATCGGCACTGCTTGCGTCATTTTAGCCACCAACGCACTCATTTCATGTTGCGAGCTTTCAATCACCTTTTGTCCCGACTCTGCGGCTTCATTAGCACTGCTGGCCGCCTGTACCGCCGTTTCCGCATTTTGAACAACGAGGCTGGCTGTTTGAGTCATCTCTTCTGAAGCCGTTGCTACTAGGTCAACTTCTTTAAACTGAGATTCACTACTTGTACGAGTTGAAGCAGCTGCTCGTTTGGCCTGTACTGTTGTTTCCGCCACTTCATGTGTCGTTTCAACCACATCTTTAATGGTCACTTGAAGCTTTTCTAAAAAGAGATTAAAACCACTCGACAACTGCCCTATTTCGTCTTGGGATTTAACGTCAAGCCTTTGCGTTAAGTCACCTTCTCCGGACGCAATATCGTCCAACCGCGCAACCACTTCACGAATAGGCTTAGCAATACTTCTTGCAAGAAGTGCAATGGCTCCAAGACCAATCACAATAAAGAGAACGCCAACGATAAGTTCCGTTTTAACACCTGCGTTAACCTGAGCACTTATCACCTGATCAAGTGATTCGGCATCAGCCACGACTGCAGAACGTGGCATCTCAAAAATAACACCCCAAGTTCTATTGGCCATCGTTAAAGGCGCGAACACCGTCAACCAGTCGCCAGATTCTGTCCATTCGGTTTGAATTTCACCGCCAAAAAGAAAATCGGTGAGTTTATCATTGCTGATATGCTCGCTAGCAAATGGGCTACCAACCGCAATAGAATTATCATCCGAGGCCAGTAACGTACCATCCAGGCTGATCATATGAACACGGCCTACACCATCAAAAAGACTTTGGTCAGAGCGAGAAACAATATCGATTAGCATGTCTAGTCGTAAATCGATACCAAGAAAACCGATAGCTTCACCCTCTACAATAAGAGGGACAGAAATAGAAGATGTTAGAAAAGCACCGTTTTCATGCTCTACAAGCTTTGGAGACGTGATACAAGTATCACCGGAATTGAGAGGGCAAGCAAAACGACCGCTGTTTTCATCATTACTTAGCACCTTTTCGCTAAGTACATTCGGTAGAACATTTTCACCGTTATTTGCGGTCATCCAGTATGTTGCGAATCGACCTATTTCATTTGAGCCCACATACTCCGAATTTTCATAGTTGCTGTCTTCCCCATCTAGTAAGTTTGGCTTGAAAACAAGGAAAGCCCCTTGAATAGTTTCAAAATTCAGAACAGCTGTACGCATCATTTCATCGAGAGCCGTTCTCAACTCTTCAGTATCACCAAAATTCTCTTCAGTGTTACTTTTTAAAAATAACGCACTGGCCGCGAGCATTTCAGAACGATAGAGCGCTTCATTAACATATTCTTCAACTTCGGTGGCATTAAGTAATGCTTGTGTTTGAAGTAACTGTTCAGATTTATCGATAACTGAGGCACTACTTTGTGCTTTTAACGTCTTTTGGCTGGAGAGCGCGTTATAGACAGAAAATCCTATAAGCGAAGCCGAAGTGACTAAGAGACATAACCCAGATAATAAAACGATCTTCCATTGAACTGATAGAGTTCGCATACTGCATCCTTTTTTTAGCAAACTATGAATATCTATTGCCCATTTCGTGACCAATGACACGCTATACAACAATTTCCTTATTAAAGCATAATTGTTCTCAATATCAATCCACTAAATAACAACTTGATAACTTAAACCCGTCAAATATAACGTAACGCTAGAAAATTAATTTGTGCCCGCCTGTTTTTCCAGTGTTAACATAGCCTTGTTCAACAATAACAAGGTTAATAGAATGAAAATCATCAGCTTTAACATCAATGGTCTTCGAGCACGTTTACATCAGTTAGAAGCTTTGATCGAAAAACATCAACCCGATGTCATCGGACTTCAAGAGATAAAAGTACATAACGACGCTTTCCCGGTTGAAGCTGTAGAAGCGATGGGTTATCACGTCTACTTTCATGGGCAAAAAGCGCACTATGGTGTTGCAATGCTATGTAAAAATGAACCGACGTCCGTCATATACGGTTTTCCAACAGACAATGATGACCACCAAAAACGCATGATCATGGTCACTGTAGACAATGAAAAAGGTGAACCTGTCACCGTATTAAATGGGTACTTCCCACAAGGTGATAACATTGCCCATGAGACCAAATTTCCGTACAAAGAGCAGTTCTACAAAGACCTCATGACCTATCTCAATGACAACCACAGTAATGATGAAAAACTCGTGGTGATGGGTGATATCAATATCAGCCCAACTGACTTAGATATTGGCATTGGTGAACCCAATCGTAAGCGTTGGTTGAAAACCGGGAAATGCTCTTTCCAGCCGATTGAACGCGAGTGGTTGAAAACGCTTCAAGACTGGGGACTAGAAGACACCTTTAGAAATCTTAATCCGGAAACAGACGACAGATTTTCATGGTTCGACTATCGTTCGAAAGGCTTTCCTGATAACAGAGGCTTAAGGATTGACGTCATACTGGCCACGCCTTCTTTAGCGTCTGAATGCATCGAATCGGATGTGGATTACGAACTCCGAGGAATAGAAAAGCCTTCTGACCACGCTCCTATTTGGTCCACGTTCTCTTAGTTATTTTCAATATAAAAAGGCTTCATTACGAAGCCTTTTTTGTCACACATATTTGTAATTAGCTCAATGGGCGCAAATAGGCCAAGAAGCGTTTCTCAGCGCGTTTAAAGCACCATAAAATGATGAAGGTGAGTCCCATATAGAACATGCCTGCAGCCAAGAACGACTCAAACGGGGCATAGTAACGTGAGTTAACCAATCTAGCTGCGCCAGTTAAATCCATAATAGTGATAATTCCAGCGACCGCACTGCCGTGCAGCATGAAGATGACTTCATTACTGTACGCAGGTAATGCTCTACGTAAAGCACTAGGCAAAATGATGCGACGGTAGGTTTTAGCTGGGCTCATGCCATAGGCTTTCGCGGCTTCAACCTCACCTTTAGGAAGACCATTGATGGCTCCTCGAATGATCTCGGCTGTATAAGCGGATGTATTAAGAACAAAGGCAAACAAAGCGCAAAACCAAGCATTTTCCCAAAGCGTATCCTTAACCGGAAAGAACTGATCCATACCGTAATAAATGAGGTAAAGCTGAATCAGAAGTGGCGTTCCTCGAAAAAAGTAGATGAATGCCCAAGAAGGTGCACTCCAGAGATAATTTGGGCTGTTTCGAGCAATAGCCAGAGGAATCGCAACGGTTAGTCCTAGAATTAATGCACATCCAACGAGCCACGTTGTCGTCCAAAGTCCGTCTAGGTAGATCGGAAAGCTATCGATCAGTAATGAGAAATCCATTTTCTACCTCGTATGTATACTAAATTTGCGTTCAACTAACTTCAGAAAGCCCGTCGAAATACTCGTGAACAGTAAGAAGATAATCGCAACGGTCATATAGAAAGTGAACGGCATTTTTGTTGAACCTGCGGCAAGCGAACTCACGCGGACCATATCTTCTAAACCGATAATCGAAACCAATGCAGTCGTTTTGAGCAACACGAGCCAGTTATTACCAAACCCAGGCAGTGCATGACGAATCATCTGTGGGAGTAGGATGCGTCTGAACGCTAATGGCCCACTCATTCCGTACGCTTTAGCTGCTTCTAACTCACCTTTGTCAACCGCCATAATAGCGCCGCGGAAGGTTTCAGCCATGTATGCACCAAAGATGAAGCCAATGGTGAGTATCCCAGCGACAAATGGGCTCACATCGATATAGTCAGGTAAGTATGCTGTCCACTCATGGTCTGGATTGGAAGAGGTAAACCACTCATTCAACCACTCATTGATTGAATAAAGGCTGTTGTTCAGCAGGATTTGACCACCGAAAAAGATAAGCATCATTAAAACGAGATCGGGAATGCCTCGAATTACAGTGGTATAAAGAGTAGCGATTGCTCGAGCCCATCTATATGGCGCTAATTTGGCAAGCGCACCGAGCATGCCTAGTATCATTGCAAGAACAAGCGAAAGCAAGGCAACTTCGATGGTTAAAACGGCCCCTTTAAATATTGAGGCTTCGTATCCTTGTAAATCTAACATGGGTTAGTTCCTAGTCCCTAGGTTGTATATTGAGATATTTGGCTGCTGGGTACATCGATTACTAGGAACCAACAACCAAATATCGTTAGGTTAAGTACCTAAATATTACTTACCGTATACATCATAGTTGAAGTATTTAGCAGCGATCTCTTGGTAAACACCCTTTTCACGTAAAGATAGAATTGCCGCGTCTAGCTGCTTAGTTAGATCTTTATCTTGTTTACGTACTGCGATGCCGAAACCTTCGCCGAACCACTTAGGATCAGTGAGTGATGGGCCAACAAACTCGTAAGCTTCACCGCCGGCCTTGTTTAGTACGCCTTCTTCTAGAGCCGATGCATCACCCAATACAGCTGCAACACGACCGTTTGCAAGGTCAAGGTAAGCTTCGTCGAATGAACCGTAACGTACGATCTCTACTGAGCTACCGTAGTTGTCAGTTAGGTACTTATCATGCGTGGTTGCACGTTGAACGGCAATTTTCTGACCACTTAGGTCGTCAAAGTTCAGGCCAGCACCTTTCTTAGCGATAAATTTGTTAGGAATTAATGCATATTTACCAGTGAAATCGATACGCTTTTTACGCTCTTCTGTAATAGACATAGCAGCGATGATTGCATCGTATTTACGCGCTAGAAGTGAAGGAATAATGCCATCCCAATCTTGCGGTACCACTTGACACTTCACCTGCATCTCTTCACAAAGTGCATTCGCCATATCAACATCGAAGCCTTTTAGTGAACCATCTGCCTCAGTCCAGCTAAATGGAGGGTAAGCGCCCTCAATACCAAAGCGTACTGTTTTCCATTCTTTCGCTTGGGCTACACCTGTTGCTGCTGTTGCAGCAAGAGCTGCTACTAATAACCACTTTTTCATTTCCATACTCCTGTGATTGAAATTTGTTATTAAACTTCTAATTTTTATTAAGTAACGTGTTGTGCTTACAGATTTACCAGAGCAAGGTCTGTTGCTCTAATAAAT